>JAXDHL010000059.1:0-2790 GCA_034664525.1 Solirubrobacteraceae bacterium | reverse complement strand
GGTGTGGGCGACCGGGTTCCGGCCCGACCACGCGTTCGTCGAGCTCGCCGACCGGACCTACGCGGCCGAGCAGGTCGTGGTCGCGACCGGGCCGTTTCAGGTGCCCTTCACGCCGGCGATAGCCGCTGACCTCGGCACCGAAGTGGTGCAGCTGCACAGCAGCGAGTACCGGGCGCCGGGCGACCTCCCAGCGGAGGCCGCGCTCGTCGTGGGCGGCGGGAACACCGGGTTCCAGATCGCCGCGGAGCTGGCCGAGTCGCGCGAGGTCCACCTCGCGGTCGGCGCCCGCCAGACGCCGCTCCCCCAGCGCCTCCTCGGCCGCGACCTGTTCCGCTACCTCGAACCCGCGGGGCTGATGCGTACCGCCGTGACCTCGCGGCTCGGGCGGCGACTGCGAGAGCGCGAGACGCTCATCGGCTCCAGCCCGCGCGCCGCGCGGCGCCGCGGCATCCGGCTCGGGCCACGGGCGAGCGGCGGCGACGGCTCGAGCGTGCGGTTCGCCGACGGCAGTGACCTCACGCCCGGCGCCGTGGTGTGGGCGACCGGGTTCCGGCCCGACCACGCGTTCGTCGAGCTCCCCGTGTTCGACGCCGGCGGCGCCCTGGTCCACGTCCGCGGCGCCACCAGCTGGCCCGGGCTGTACTTCCTGGGGCTGCCGTGGCAGCACACCCGCGGCTCGGCGCTGCTGGGCTGGGTGCACGATGACGCCCGCCACATCGCCGGGCGGATCGAGGCCGGGCGCGGTGCGGGCGCCGGGTTGAGACCCGTCGGGACGCGGTAGACCGAGCTCCATGTCGCATCTCGCGCCTGCGCTGTCCGAGCGCAACGAGACCGAGCTCGAGCGCAGCGACCGCAATCTCGCCGAGCTCATGCAGGAGGTCCGCGTCGTCCAGACCGGCGTACAGGTCCTGTTCGGCTTCCTGCTCACGGTCCCGTTCACCACCCGCTTCAGCGATCTCGGCGCCGGCGAGCGCCGCCTCTACTTCGCCACCCTCGCCGTCGCCGGGGCGGCGGCCATGCTGCTGATCGCCCCGAGTTCCCACCACCGGGTGCTGTTCCGCTGCGGTGACAAGCAGCACCTCGTACGGATCGCGAACCGGTACGCGCTGGCCGGGCTCGCGTGCGTCGCGCTGGCGATGGTGGGCGCCGTGTCGCTCGTCGCCGACCTGGTGTTCGGCGGCGCGTCCGCCGGCATCGCCGGCGCAGTGGCCGCATCGGTGTGCGCCTGGTGCTGGTACGTGCAGCCGCTGCTGCGGCGCCGTGCCCTGCACGCCGCCGCGCCGCCACCGCCCCGGCGCGCGCGCGAATCGCGGGCGCGCCAGGCGGTCACGACGGACTGAGCCGGCCGCCGGGTCAGCGCTTCCCCGGCAGGCCCGACTGCGGGTCCAGGAACAGGTGCCCGGCCCGCGGGTGCCCGAAGTCGAACAGGTTGTCCAGCGGTCCGGCCTTCGCGTCGAACGAGGCATCGCCGATCCGCCCCAGGCGCCAGTTGTCCTCCACGAACCGCAGGATCGACGACTGGTCGGTGACCGTGTGGTCGACGAAGTTGCGCTTCGCGTAGGGCGACACCACGAGCAGCGGCTGCCGCGGGCCGTAGCCGCAGCGGTCCTGGTAGCCGCCGGCCACGTCCTCCGGCTTCGAGCCGCAGCTCTTGCCGTCGGTCAGCGCGTCGACCGCGGGATCGTGGGACTGGTTGACGATCGGCCCCATCTGGTGGTCGTACCAGCCGTCGGAGTCGTCGTAGGCGATGACGACGGCGGTGTCCTTCCAGTCCTCGGTGCGCTGCAGGCGGTTGATCGTGTCGACGACGAACTGCTGCTCGTCGAGCGGATCGGAGTAGCCGGCGTGCCCGTCCTGGTAGGCCGGCGCCTTCAGGAACGAGACCGCGGGCATGCTCCCGCGGTCGACCGCCGCCCAGAAGTCGGTCAGGTCATACTGGTGGTTGGCCGCGCCGTCATGGCCGATCTCGGCCACCGACGCCGGCGGCGTGTGGTCGAGGTTGGCGGTGGACGTGTAGTACTGGAACGGCTCGTGGTGCGGGATGTAGTCCTTGGAGGTCTGGCCGCCGAGGTTCGTATGCGTGGCCGCGCAATTGGCGAAGCCGCCCTGGAACCAGCCCCAGCTGATGTTCCGGGCGCTCAGCACGTCGCCGACGTTGCCCTTGTTCGACGGCGTCGCCGTCGTGCTGTCGCGCGTGTCGCACTTGTCGCCGGCCGGCTGCGGGTCGCCGATGATCGTGCCGGCGGCGGTCACCGCCGGGCTGCCGGTCGCGAAGCCGTGGGTCTGGCCCGAGATCAGGTTCAGCGCGCCCGGCGTCGAGGGGCCGAACGTCGTGCCGTAGGAGTTGTCGCTCATGGCGAACGCCTGGGCGTAGTTCCACAATCCCGTCACGGTGTTGCCGTCGTAGTAGCCCATCGTGAGGCCCTTGCCCTTGCCGTAGTCGGCGCACGTCCCGGCGCCGCGGCCGACGGTCTCGACGAACTTGTCCATCAGGCCGGAGTCGAACGCCGCCTGCTCGTCGGTGTAGCTGTGGTCCTGGTCGCAGGTCTGGGCCTGGTCGCGCCCGAGCCGGAACGGCTGGGTCGCGTTCGGGTTGTTCGGCGCCATCAGCGACGGGCCGAGCCCGTTGACGCTGGGCGTGCGCGGCGCTGCCCGGAACGCCGGCTCGCCCGCCGGGTTGGCCGCGTTCGGGTAGGTCGCGAAGTAGTGGTCGAAGGAGACGTTCTCCTGGTAGATCACCACGACGTGCTTGATCGGCGTCGCGGTGTCCGCCCCGGCGGCGCGGGCGCG
>JAXDHL010000058.1:0-3887 GCA_034664525.1 Solirubrobacteraceae bacterium | reverse complement strand
ACGGCATCACGTGGCCGGAGGAGTTCGGCGGGCAGGGCCTCGGCCCGCTGCACCAGGTCGTCGCCAACCAGGAGATCGCCGGCGCCGGCGTCCCCGGGATCCTTGACGTGATCGGCGTCGGGATGCTGGGGCCGACGATCATCGCCCACGGATCCGAGGAGCAGAAGGAGACCTACCTGCTGCCGATGCTGCGCGGGGACGAGGTCTGGTGCCAGCTGTTCTCCGAGCCCGCCGCGGGGTCCGACCTCGCCGCGATCCAGACCCGCGCCCGCCAGGCCGACGACGGCACCTGGACGCTCAACGGCCAGAAGGTGTGGACGACCAACGCGCAGTTCGCGCAGTACGGGCTGCTGCTCGCGCGCACCGACGCCGACGTGCCCAAGCACAGGGGCCTGACCATGTTCGTGGTGCCGATGGACGCCCCCGGCGTCGGCGTCCGGCCGCTGCGCCAGATCTCCGGCGACGCGCACTTCAACGAGGTGTTCCTCGACGACGTGCGGCTCGACCCCGACGCCACGGTCGGCCCGGTCGACGGCGGCTGGGGCGTCGCGCTCACCACGCTGATGTTCGAGCGGGTGACGATCGGGCTCGGCGGCGAGGGCTTCGGCTGGCGCGCCGACCGCTTCGCCACCGCGCTGCTCGGCGACCCCACCGCGCGCCACGACCCGGAGGTGCGCCACCGCTTCGGCGAGCTGGCCACCGAGTTCCTCGCTCTGCGCTTCACCGCCTACCGGATGCTGACCACGCTCCAGCGGGGCACGATCCCGGGCCCGGAGGGCGCGCTCGCGAAGGTGACGACGATCAAGGCCGCGATCGAGGCCGGCGAGCTGCTGGCCGACACGCTGGGGCCGGACGCGCTGAAGCTCGACGGCGGCGGCTGGGGCAAGCTGATCGCCGACCTGCCGGGGCTGAAGTCCGCCGGCGGGACCGAGGAGATCCTTCGCAACATGGTCGGCGAGCGGGTGCTCGGCCTGCCGCCCGAGCCGCGGCTCGACAAGGGGCTGCCGTTCAGTGCGTTGAAGGCGAGGGAGAAGGAGGCGATCGCCCGATGAACTTCGCCCTCACCGACGAGCAGGAGTTCCTGCGCGAGGCCGCCCGCGGCGCGCTGTCGCGCGTGAAGACCGTCGAGGCCGCCCGCGACGCCCTCGAGGGCGGCGAGCTGCCGGACCTGTGGCCCGCGGCGTGCGAGGCGGGCTGGCCCGGACTGCTGGTGTCGGAGGCCAACGAGGGCGCCGGGCTGGGCCCGATCGACGCGATGCTCGTGTTCGCCGAGCTCGGCCGCGTGCTGGCGTCGGTCCCGCTGCTGGGGCACCTGCCGGCGACGCTCGTGCTCGACCGCGCGGGTGCCGAGACCGGGCTGCTGTCCGAGCTGGCCGCCGGCTCGCGGCGGGCCGCCCTCGTGCCGGCCAAGCCGCCGGCCGACGTCGATGACCGCTGGACGGCCGAGCCGCGGGTCGGCCTCGCGCGCGCGGCCGCGCCGACCATCACGTCCGAGGGCGTGCTCGAGGGCGAGGTCGCCTGGGTGCCGGACGCACCGGGCGCCGACGTGCTGGTGGTCGTCGCCACCGACGCGACCGACGGCGCACGGGCGGTGCTGGTCGACGCCCGCGCCGACGGGGTCGCGGTCGAGCCGGTGTCGCGCTACGACGCGACGCGGACGCTGGCGCACGTGCGCTTCGACGGCGTCACGCAGACCACCGTGCTGGAGGCCGACGCGCAGCTGCTGGCCTCCGCCTGGCACCTCGCGTCCGCGCTGCTGGCGGCCGAGTCACTCGGCGCGGTCGAGCGGGCGCTGGAGGTCTCAGTCGCCTACGCCAAGGAGCGCTTCACGTTCGGGCGCGCGATCGGGTCCTATCAGGCGGTCAAGCACCAGCTCGTGGAGATCCTGCGCCGGCTCGACAACGCCCGCTCGCTGATGTACTACGCCGGCTGGGCCGGGGCCGAGCTGCCGGCCGAGTGGCCGCTGGCGGCGTCCGCCTTCCGGCTGAGCGCCGGCAAGGCGTTCGAGGAGGCGTCGCGGATCCAGATCTCCGTGCACGGCGGCATCGGCGCGACCTGGGAGCACGACGCGCCGCTGTACTTCCGCAAGGCGCAGCTGTCGCGTCGGCTGCTGGGCGGGACCGCCGGCGCGGCGGACGCCGTGGCGGGCGAGCTGTTCGCCCAAGCGGCCTGAATCCGGTTGCGGTCAGCTCACTGACCTGGTTGGGTGGTCCCCGGCGCATGTCCGGGGACCAGCCACTGATCGAGGCCGCGGTGGCGGCCCCCGCCGTCGCGCGCTCCGCGCCGCTCGGGCCGTCGACCGGGCTCGCGGCGCTCCCGGCGCGCGTGCTGGCCCTGCAGGCGGCGGCCGGCAACCGCGCCGTCGCCGGCCTGATCCGCCCGCTCGCGCGCGAGGCCACCAAGGTCACCCAGGCCGTCCGCGAGGAGACCACGGGCGCCGACAACGTCAACTGGAACGCGGTCTTCGAGGTCGACTTCGACGACGACACCAAGACCTGCCGGCTGACGATCAAGGTCAAGCTCAGCCCCGACGGCGGCGTGTCCAAGGACGACGTCTCGCAGGTCAAGGTCGGCGTGCTGTCGAAGTTCTCGCTGCTGTGGGACTCGAAGTTCACGCTGCACGAGCACAACCGCGTGTTCGCCGACGTCGACTGGCTGCTGCGGCCGCAGATCAAGTTCGTCGACTCGGGACAGCACCTCACGATCGCGCTGCACCCGGGCAAGGGCGCCGACAACCGCCAGAACTGGTACGTCGGCTCGCCCGAGGTCACGCACGCGCACGAGATCAGCCACCAGATGGGGCTGCTCGACGAGTACGAGGACATCACCGTCAAGAACCGCAAGGCCTACACGGACCACTCGATCATGGGCGACTACTACAACGAGGGGCAGGCCGAGGCGGAGGCCAAGCTGCGCCACGGCGAGCGGCTCGCCAAGATCATCGGGGCCGCCACCGACAAGAACCTCACCGCACGCAAGACCTGAACGTCTGGACCCACGACCGCTGGCGCTTCCCACTCCCCGAGGCGCACAAGTTCCCGATCACCAAGTACGGGCTGCTGCGTGAGCGCCTGCTCGCCGACGGGCTGTGCCGTCCGGACGAGATCCACGAGGCGGAACCGGTGGCCTGGGACACGCTGCAGCGCGTGCACGACGGCGCGCTGCTCGAGCGCATCCGGACCGGGACGCTGGGCCGGCGCGAGTCGCGCGCGCTCGGGCTGCCGTGGTCGCCGGAACTGGTGGAGCGCGGCCGGCGCTCGGCGCACGGGACGGTGCTCGCCGCGCGCGAGGCGCTGCGGGTCGGCGTCGCCATGAACCTCGGCGGCGGGACGCACCATGCCGGCCGCGACTTCGCCCGCGGCTACTGCCTGTTCAACGACGTCGCGCTCGCGCTCGAGGTCCTGCGCGGCGACGGGGACGTCCGGCGGGCGGTCGTCGTCGACTGCGACGTCCATCAGGGCGACGGCACCGCGCACCTGCTCGGCCCGGACCCGGACGCGTTCACGCTGTCGCTGCACGGGGCGCGCAACTACCCGTTCCAGCGCATCCCGTCCGACCTCGACGTCGACCTGCCGACCGGCACCGGCGACGCCGGCTACCTCGAGGCGCTGCGGCCGGCGCTGGCCGCCGCACTCGACGGCGGCCCCTACGACGTGGCGTTCTACCTGGCGGGCGCGGACCCCTGGGAGGGCGACCGGCTGGGCCGGCTCGCGCTCACCAAGGAGGGCCTGCGGGTCCGCGACGCGCTCGTGCTCGACACGCTGCTCGATGCCGCGCTGCCGGTCTGCGTCGTGCTCGCCGGCGGCTACGCCCCCGACGTGCGCGACACGGTCGACATCAACGCCGCCACCGCCGCCGAGGTCGCCGCGCGCGGCTAGCGTCCCGAT
>JAXDHL010000057.1:0-5855 GCA_034664525.1 Solirubrobacteraceae bacterium | reverse complement strand
CCGGAGCTGCGGGAGGCGGTCGCCGCCTGGTGCGGGCGGCGCTTCGGCGTGCATCTCGACCCGGCGACCGAGGTGGTGCCAACGCTCGGCTCCAAGGAGGTCATCTTCTCGCTCGCGTCCGTGGTCGGCGGCGAGGTGGTGGCCGTGCCCTCGCCCGGCTACCCGGTGCCCGAGCGGGGCGCGCTGTTCGCCGGCCGTGAGGTGCTCGAGCTGCCGCTGCTGGCCTCGAACGGCTTCCTGCCCGACCTGGACGCCGTGCCGGCCTCCACCTGGGACCGCGTCGGCCTGCTGTGGCTCAACTACCCGAACAACCCGACCGCCGCCGTCGCCCCCCGCTCGCTCTACGAGCGCGCCGCCGCGTTGGCGCGCCGGCACGACTTCGTGCTCGCCTCCGACGAGGCCTACAGCGAGATCTACTTCGGCGAGGCGCCGCCGGCGTCCGCGCTCCAGGTCGCCGACCGTACGAACGTCGTCGTGCTCAACACGCTGTCCAAGCGCTCGGCGATGCCCGCCTACCGGTCCGGCTTCGCCGCCGGCGACCCCGAGATCGTCGCCGCGCTCAAGCGCTTCCGGCCCAACACCGGCACGGTCCCGCAGGCGTTCGTCCAGCGTGCGTCGGTCGCGGCCTGGAACGACGAGGCGCACGTGCGGGAGATGCGCGACGTCTACCGGCGCAAGCGGGAGGTGCTGCTGCCGGCCTGCGAGGCGGCCGGGCTGCGCCACGTCGGCGGCGACGCGACGATGTTCCTCTGGCTCGACGACCCGCACGAACTGGCGCCCGAGCTGCTCGAGGCCGGCCTCGTGCTGGCTCCGGGCGCGTTCTTCGGACCGTCGGGCGACGGCTACGCCCGGCTCGCGCTGGTCCCGCCGCTCGACGTCTGCGAGCGCGGCGCCGCGCTGATTCAGTCGTTCGCGTGAAGCACGGCGTTCAGGCCGCCCCACGAGCCCGAGCGCGGCACGGCCTCGAGCACACCGGTGCGGGCGTTGCGGCGGAACAACAGCCCGTCGGCGCCTGACAGCTCACGCGCCTTGACGACCTGGCCGTCGGGCATCGTCAGCGGCGAGCCCGCGGTGACGTAGCAGCCCGCCTCGACCACGCAGTCGTCGCCGAGCGAGATGCCGATGCCGGCATTCGCGCCGACGAGGCAGCGCTCGCCGATCCGGATCGTCTCCTTGCCGCCACCGGACAGCGTGCCCATGATCGACGCGCCGCCGCCGACGTCCGAGCCGTCGCCGACCACGACCCCCGCGCTGATGCGGCCTTCGACCATCGACGTGCCCAGCGTTCCGGCGTTGTAGTTCACGAAGCCCTCGTGCATCACCGTCGTGCCGGACGCCAGGTGGGCGCCGAGCCGCACCCGCGTGCCGTCGGCGATCCGGACCCCGGCCGGCGTCACGTAGTCGAGCAGCGGCGGGAACTTGTCCAGCTAGGTGACGCGCAGCGGCGCGCCGGCGCGGGCGCGGGCGGTCTCGACCTCGGCCGGGTCGAGCGGCCCGCGGTCGGTCCAGGCGTTGTTGGGCAGCACGCCGAAGATGCCGTCGAGGTTGACGGCGTGCGGCGCCACGCGGGTCTTGGAGAGCAGATGCAGCCGCAGGTAGACGTCTGGCGTGTCGGCGGGCGGCTCGTCGAGGTCGATGGTGTCCGTGACCGGCCGCTGCTGGGTGCCGCGCAAGGCGTCGGGGTCGCGGTCGCCGAGGCCCGCGACCGGGACGGCGGCGGCGCCGAGGACGGGGTTCGGGAACCAGGCGTCGAGGATCCGGTCGCCGGCGTAGGTCGCCAGGCCGTGGGCGGCTGCGCTGGTCATCGCCGCGGAACTCTACGAGCCTGCCGGCTCGACGTCGGCCTCGAGTGCGGAGTGGTCGCTGAGCCCGTCCTCGCGCCAGTCGTGGTGGTAGGCGACCGCCCGCGGCTCGACGGCCGGGGAGACCAGCACGTGGTCGAGCCGCCAGCCGCCGCCGTGCGACCACGCCCACGACACGTCGGGCGCGTCCGGGTGCAGCAGGCGGAACGCGTCGCGCAGCCCGGTGCGGCCGTCGAGCAGCGCGAGCTCGGCCTCGTCCCACTCGGTGCCGCGATCCGGTCGTAGCCGCGCCTTCGTGTCGCGGGCGAACGTGACGATCCCGCTCGGCGTCTCGCGCCGCGGCGTGTTGAGGTCGCCGCAGACCACGAGCGGCCGCCCGGCGTCAGCCCGCGCGAGCGCCTCGAGCGCCTGCAGCGTGCGCACCTTCGTCCAGCCGTTGGCGGCGTTGGGGACGTGCGCCGCATGCAGGCGGATGCCGCCGACGACGGCCGACAGCACGGTCTCCGGCCATGGCGGGTCCAGCGGGCGGTCGTCCAGCGTGTCGACGGGCTCGCGCGCGGCGACCAGCACCCCGGTGCGCCGGCGCGTGCGCGGCTCGCGCCCCGGATCCGCGGTGTCGAGCGTGCACGACACGTGGGTCAGGCCCATCATCCGCAGCGCGTCGCGCCAGACGGGCAGGCTCGATGCGGTCACCTCCTGCAGGGCGACCACGTCGGGCTCGCGGCGGGCGAGCGCCGCGGCCTGCCCGGGCAGCGCCTGCAGGCGCCTGGCCAGGTTCCAGGTGATCAGCCTCACCCGAGCGCGCGCAGGTCGTCGACCAGCTCGGGGCTCAGCTCGCCGGCGTAGACCGGGACGGCCCAGCCCGTGAGGTCGACGTGCAGGTCCTCGGTGACGTCGACGAGCAGCTCCCCGCCGTCGAGCTCGACGGTCAGCGGCGAGTCGCCCCCGCGGACGACGTGCGCGACCGCGGCCCCGGACGCGCCGGTGCCGCTCGACAGCGTCTCCCCCACGCCGCGCTCGAAGATCCGCGCGCGGATGCGGTCGCCGGCGAGCTCGGTCCAGAACGACACGTTCGTGCGGTTCGGGAACTGGCCGTCGCGCTCGATCGCCGGCCCGATCGCGGGCAGGTCGAGGTCCGCGAGGGTGGCCGGGTCGGCGACCCGGATCGCGCACTGGGGATTGCCGATCGAGACGTGCTGGAAGCGCCAGCCGCCGGTCTCGCCGCGCCCGTCGGCCCCGCCGGCGGGGAAGTCCTTCGACGTCAGGTACGCCCGGCCCATGTCGACCTTGCAGGTCGTGGCCCCGGTGATCGTGGGGCGGATCTCCCCGGCGGCGGTCTCGATCGAGAACGTGTCGGCGTCCGTCCAGCCGGAGCGGCGCAGGTAGAGGATCGCCTCGCGGGCGCCGTTGCCGGACAGCTCGGCCTCCGAGCCGTCCGGATTGAAGATCCGCAGCGCGGCCACGAAGCCGGGCCGGGCGGGCGGGGCCAGCTCGAGCACGCCGTCGCCGCCGGGCCCGAGGTGCGGGTCGCACAGGCGCCGCACGCGCTCAGCGGTGAGCGCGAACGGGAGCCGGTCGCGCTCCACGATCAGGTAGTCGTTGCCGAGGGCCTGCCACTTCTCGAACCGCATCGAGCCGGGCATCATGGCAGCGCCCTCAGGATCTCCCCGGCGACGTCGTCGGGCGCGCGGTCGGTGACGTCGAGCAGCTGCACGCCGGGCAGCTTGCGCAGCCAGGTCAGCTGCCGCCGCGCGTAGCGGCGGGTGGCGGTCTTCATCCCGGCGACGTCGCCGGCCAGCAACTGCGCGAAGCCGAGCGCCACCCGCGCCGTGCGCGACGCCCCGGCCGCGTCGGCGGCTCGCACCTCGTCCGCGGCACCGGCGGCGACCATGGCGTCGACGCGGGCGTCAATGCGCGCGTACAGCGCCTCGCGCTCCATCGTCAGCGCGGCGAGATGCGTCGGCTGGCGGGTCTCGGCGGTCCACAGCTGGCTGTCGCCGCCGCGCTGCGGAGGCTCGTGGCCGGCATCGAGCAGCTCGAGCGCCCGGACCAGCCGGTGCGCGTCACCGCGGGCGATGGTGGCGGCGGCGGCCGGCGCCCGGCGGCGGAGCTCGTCGTGCAGCGCAGCGGGCCCGCCGGCCTCCAGCGCGGCCGTCCAGCGCGCCCGGATCGCCGGATCCGGCGGGGGGCGCAGCTCGAGCTCGGCGAGCGCCGCCCGCAGGTACAGGCCGGTGCCGCCGACCACGATCGGGCGGCGGCCCTGGGCGATCAGGCCGTCGATCGTGTCGTGCGCGAGCGCCGCGTAGCGCCCGGCGCTGTAGGTCTCGGTCACCGGCGCGACGCCGAGCAACCGGTGCTCGAGCCGCCGGCGCTCCGTGGCGTCGGCGGCGCCGGTCAGGGTCTCGAGACCCCGGTAGAGCTGCAGCGCGTCGGCGGACACCGCGACGGGATCCTCGCCGCCGGCCCGCAGGCGATCGGCCAGCGCGATCGCCACGGCGGTCTTGCCGACCCCGGTCGGGCCGAAGATCGCGACGACCGGGAGCGCGGACACGAGGGGTAGTCTCACATCATGGCCGTCCGGATCGGCACCGGGCTCTCCACCGCGCCGGATCTCCGCGCCGGGGCCGAGGAGGCCGCGGCCGCCGCCGGTGCGCGGCTCGAGGGGACCGCCTGCGACGTCTGCGTCGTCTTCGCCTCGGGCGCGCACCTCACGGTGCCGGAGGCGACGCTCGAGGCGATCGCCGACACGCTGGCGCCGTCGCAGCTGATCGGGTGCGGCGCGCAGGGCGTCCTCGGCAACGGCCGCGAGATCGAGCACGGCACCGGGGTCGCGGTCTGGGCCGCGTCGCTCGGGGCGGGCACGGTCAGCGCCTTCCATGCCGCGGTCGAGCAGGCCGAGGGCATGACCCTGACCGGCATCCCCGACCTCGACGGCGCCGACGGCGCGATCCTGCTCGCCGACCCGGAGTCGTTTCCGGCCGACGCGGTGCTCCACGCACTCTCGCCGCGATTGCCGCACGTACCGCTGATCGGGGGCCTTGCCTCGGCGCGGCTGATCGACGGCGCGCCGGCGCTGTTCCTCGACGGCGAGCTCGTCGCCGGCGGTGCGGTCGGGCTGCGCTTCGACGGCGTCGACCTGCAGCCGTGCGTCTCCCAGGGCGCGGTGCCGCTGGGACCGGAGCTCACGATCACCGCCGCGGAGGGCAACGTCGTGCTGGAGCTGGCGGGCCGGCCGGCGTACGAGAAGCTGCAGGAGGTCGCGGAGGACCTCACCGAGGAAGAGCAGCTGCTGATGGAGACGTCGGGCGGCATCCTCGTCGGGATCGTGGTCGACCCGAACAAGCCCGAGTACCTGCAGGGCGACTTCCTCGTCCGGCCGCTGATCGGCGCGGACCCGCGCACGGGCGTCGTCGCGGTCGGCGCGATGGTCCGCCCCGGCCAGGTGGTCAGGCTGCACGCCCGCGACGCGCAGTCCGCCGACCTCGACCTGCGGGCGGCGCTGGACACGCGCGCCCGCGAGCTGGCGTCGCGCCCGGCGGGCGCGCTGGTGTTCGCCTGCAACGGCCGCGGCCGGGCGATGTTCGGTGAGCCCGATCACGACGCGGCGACCATCACCCAGGTTCTCGGTGGAGCGCCGAGCGCCGGGTTCTTCGCCGCCGGGGAGATCGGCCCGGTCGGTCATGAGGCCTTCCTGCACGGCTTCACGGCGACCGTCGCGCTGTTCGGGCACGATTGCGCCCCATGAACCTCGATTCCCGCCGGGTCCTGCTCACCGGCGCCACCGGTGGCCTCGGGCAGGCGATCGCCCGTGCACTGGCCGCGCGCGGCGCGCACCTGGTGCTCACGGGTCGCCGGACCGACGTGCTGGAGCCGCTCGCCGCTGAGCTCCGAGCCACGGCGATCGCGGCCGACCTCGCCGACGCGGTCGCCGTCGACGCACTGCTCGCCGAGGCGGGCGAGATCGACATCCTCGTGGCCAACGCCGGCCTGCCGGCGAGCGGCTCCGTGCTCGAGTACACGCCGGAGCAGATCGACCGGGCGCTGACGGTGAAC
>JAXDHL010000056.1:0-16127 GCA_034664525.1 Solirubrobacteraceae bacterium | reverse complement strand
GCAGGGCGCCGACCCGACGAAGTGGACCGAACCGGTGACGACGATCAGGTTCACGCCGATCGACCTGACCACGATGCAGTACACGAACAAGCCCACCGGCATCCACCAGGTGATGGCCTTCGGGCAGTAGCCCCGTCAGAGCAGCGCCGACAGGAGCCCGAGCAGCGCCGAGAACGTGAGCGTCACCGTGAGCACGAGCTCGTAGCGCCTGCCGGCGAGGCGATGGAACAGCGAGCGGCCGGCCACCTGGCCGGCCGCCGCCAGCGGGACGAGCGCGGCCAGGGCGGCGGCGTGCGGGCGCGCGCCGGTCGTGCCGGTGGCCGCCAGCACGACCCCGCCGAGCACGCTCAGGCCCGCGAACGAGGTCGTCAGCGTGTCGCGCACGCGGATCGGCTCGTGCCCGCGGCCGAGCAGCAGCAGCACGAGCGGCGGGCCCGCCGCCGAGGTCGTGGTGGTGAGCGCGCCCGCCGCGAGCCCGGCCGCGGGCGTCGCCCAGCGCGGCGCCGGATGCGGGTCGCCCGCGCGGCGATGGCGCGCGGACAGCTGGACGCCCAGCGAGACGAAGACCACGACGGTCAGCGCGACCTGCAGCACGGCGGCGTCGACGCCGCGCAGGATCGCCACGCCGGCCACCATCCCCGGGACCGAGCACGCGAGCACGATCGCGACCACCCGCGTGAGCGGGACCGGTCGCCGCCGCTCCCCGAGCAGCGACACGAGGTTGACCTCCAGGCCGAGCACGGTGAGCAGGCCGACCGCCTGCTCGGGCCCGGCGGCGGCGAACACGACGGGCGCGCACACGAGCGAGAAGCCGAAGCCGACCGCCGACTGCAGCAGCGCGCCCGCCAGCACGGCGAGCCCGGCGGCGACCTGCAGCAGGCTCATCCGTACGACTTGCGCGGGAAGACGGCGACGGCGCGGTCGAGGAACAGGATGCCGTCGAGATGGTCGAGCTCGTGCAGCAGGACGCGCGCCTCGAACCCGGCCGCCTCGATCCGCAGCGGCGCGCCGGCGCGGTCGCGCGCCTCGACGATCACCGCGGTCGGCCGGTGCACGTCGCCGGTCAGGTCCGGGATCGACAGGCAGCCCTCGCGCCCCCGCGCGTCACCCTCGGCGTGCACCACGACCGGGTCGACGAGCACCAGCAGCCCGTGCGGCTCGGGCACCTTGGGGTGGTCCGTGCAGTCGACGACGCACATCCGCACCGCCTCGCCGAGCTGCGGCGCGGCCACGCCGACGCAGCGCGGGAAGGAGCGCATCGTGTCGACCAGGTCCTGCGCGACGCGGGCGACGTCGGCCGGATCCGGCGAGGCGGCGACCGTGGTCAACCGGGCGTCCGGGTAGCGCAGGACCTCGCGGACCGCCATGCGTCAGAGGACGTCCGGCTCGGCGGCGCGCAACGACACGCCGACGCCCTCGAGCTCGCCGACCACGCGCAGTGCGGCCTCGATCGCGGTCACGTCGGCCGCCTCGGGGGTGGCGACGTGGATGACCATCACCCACACGCCGTCGGGGGTCAGCCGGGTGCGCAGGTCGCACACGTTGACGCCGGCGGCCGCCAGCGCCGCCGTGATCGCGGCCAGGATCCCCGGGTGGTCGGCGCCGTGCACGGAGACGAGGTGCGTCGGCTCCTCGAGCGCGGCCGCGCCGGACGCGTCGGGGATCGCGTGCAGGGTGATCGTGTCCAGGCGCAGCTCGTCGCCGACCGCGCGCATGTCGGCGGCCAGCGCGTCCTCGCCGACCTCGTCGGGCGCGGTCACCACGAGCGTCATGGCGAAGAAGCCGCGCAGGATCCCCATCTGGGAATCCGTGACGTTGACGCCGTGCGCGACCAGGCGCTCGGCGACGGCGGCGATGATGCCCGGGCGGTCGGCCCCGACGGCGGACAGGCTGAAGGTCCTCACGCGAGGTAGTCTGCCGCGCCGAGGGACCGAGGGGATGCTGCTCGCGATCGACCAGGGGACGACCGGCACGACGTGCCTGGTCTTCGACCACGAAGGAGAGCTGCTTGGCCGCGCCTATCGCGAGTTCCGGCAGCACTTCCCGAGGCCCGGCTGGGTGGAGCACGACGCGGCCGAGATCTGGGACGTGTCGCACGCGGTCGCCGGCGAGGCGCTCGACGACGCCGGCTGCGAGCCCGGCGAGCTCGACGCGATCGGCATCACCAACCAGCGCGAGACCGTGGTCTGCTGGGACCCGTCGACCGGCGAGCCGCTGCACCACGCACTCGTCTGGCAGGACCGCCGCACCGCCGCGCGCTGTGACGAGCTGCGCGCGCGCGGCGAGCGCGCTCGCATCCGCGTCAAGACCGGCCTGGTCGTGGACCCGTACTTCTCGGCGACCAAGATCGAGTGGCTGCTGCGCAACGTCGACGGGCTCGACCAGCGCGCGCGCGAGGGCCGCGCGGTATTCGGCACGATCGACTCCTGGCTGCTGTTCAAGCTCACCGGCGAGCACGTCACCGAGCCCTCGAACGCCAGCCGCACGATGCTCTACGACATCGGGGCCGGCCGCTGGGACGGCGAGCTGCTCGAGCTGTTCGGCGTCCCCGAGCGCTCGCTGCCGGCGGTGCGCCCGTCCTGCGGCGAGCTCGGCCGGACGAGCAAGGACGGCTTCCACGGCCACGCGGTCCCGGTCGCCGGCGTCGCCGGCGACCAGCAGGCCGCGCTGTTCGGGCAGCGCTGCCTGGACCCCGGGGAGGGCAAGAACACCTACGGCACCGGCTCGTTCGTGCTCCAGAACGCGGGGCCGTCGGTGCCGCGCGCGCCCGAGGGCCTGCTCGGCACGATCGCCTGGCAGGTCGGCCGCCACGTGACCTACGCGCTGGAGGCGGCGATCTTCGTCACCGGCGCCGCGGTGCAGTGGTTGCGCGACGGGCTGGAGATCATCGAGCAGGCGTCCGACACCGAGGCGCTGGCCGGCTCGCTGGACTCCAACGACGGCGTCTACTTCGTGCCCGCGCTGACCGGCCTCGGCTCCCCGCACTGGGATCCGTACGCGCGCGGGACGATCGTCGGCCTCACCCGCGGCAACGGCCGCGCGCACCTGGCGCGCGCGGCGCTGGAGGCGATGGCCTACCAGACCGTCGATGCCGTGCGCGCGCTCGAGGCGTCCTCGGGCGAGGCGCTGACCGAGCTGCGCGCGGACGGCGGCGCGACGGCCAACCGCTGGCTGATGCAGTTCCAGGCCGACGTCCTCGGCGTCCCCGTCTCGGTCCCCGAGGTGGCCGAGACGACGGCGCTCGGCGCCGCGCTGCTGGCCTCCGTCGGGGTCGGCATCCGCACGCTCGACGACGTGCGCACCGGCGGCGAGCCGAAGGCGACGTACGATCCTCGTATGGACGAAGACGAGCGCGACACACTGCTCGACGACTGGCACCGGGCGCTGGAGCGGGCCAAGGGGTGGGAGCGGCATTGACGGCGACGGGTGAGGAGCGCGAGAAGCTCGCGTCGATGAAGGCGCAGGTCTACAAGGACCCGCGCCCCAAGGAGCACTTCGACCGCTACCACGCACGCGTGCGGCGGGCGAAGCCGAACTTCGTGTACGAGCTCGTGCGCTCGGCGACCTGCCTGTACGCGTGGGCGTTCTTCCGCGCCCGCTCGGTCGACGCGTACAAGGTGCCCTACGAAGGCCCGGTGATCCTCGCGCCGAACCACTTCTCGTTCATGGACCACTTCTTCACCGGCGCGGGCGTCCGGCGCCGCGTGCAGTTCATGGCCAAGTCGCAGCTGTTCGCCAAGGGCATGCAGTGGATCTACAACCCGGGCGGCGTGTTCCCGGTGCGCCGCGGCGCGCACGACGAGGATGCGTTCATCACCGCCCACGCGGTGCTCGACCGCGGCTCGCCGATCGTCATGTACTGCGAGGGCGGCCGCTCGCGCACCGGCGAGCTCTCCGAGAGGCCCAAGCGCGGCATCGGTCGGCTGGCGCTCGAGTCCGGGGCGCCGGTCGTGCCGGTCGCCATCCACGGCTCCTCGCGGGTGCGCAACTGGAAGCACGGCAAGTTCCCGAAGGTGATCGTGCAGTACGGCGACCCGATCCGGTGGGACGCGATCCCCGAGCCGACGCGCGACCAGCAGCAGGCGGCGGCCGACGAGATCTTCGCCCGCATCCGCGCGCTCTACGACGACCTGGACGCCAGGCTGCGCGAGCAGGGCGGAGCCGCCGGCGCACCCGACACGCCGTGACCGAGGACGGGCCCGGGCGCGTCTCGACGCTCGAGCTCTTCTTCGACCTGGTCTTCGTCTTCACGATCACGCAGCTCACCAGCACGCTCGTGCACGAGCCGCTCGGGCGCGGCCTCGCGCAGGTCGTGCTGATGCTGGGCGTGATCTTCTGGATGTACGGGGGCTACGCGTGGCTGACCAACGCGGTGACCGTCGACCAGGGCGCGCGCCGGGTCCTGCTGCTGGGAGGGATGGCCGGCTACCTCGTGCTCGCGCTCGCGATCCCGCACGCCTACAGCGGGTCCGGTGCCGCGTTCGGGATCGCCTACGTGGCGATCGTGGCGGTGCACACGCTGCTGTTCTTCCGCGCCGACTCGCCCGAGGTCCGGCGCGGGGTGGTCGGGCTCGCGCCGTTCAACGCGGCGACGGCCGGGCTGGTGCTGGCCGGCGGGCTGGCGGGCGGGACGGCGCAGTACGTCCTGTGGGCGCTCGCCTTCGTCGCCGAGTGGCTGACGCCGCGGGTGCTGCGCTCGGGCACGTTCGAGATCTCGCCGTCGCACTTCGTCGAGCGCCACGGCCTCGTCGTCATCATCGCGATCGGCGAGTCCGTGGTGGCGATCGGGATCGGCGCCCAGGGCCTCGAGCTCGACGTCGCGCTGGCGGCCGTGGCGGTGCTCGGGCTGCTGCTGAGCGCCTGCCTGTGGTGGACGTACTTCGGCGGCGGCGACGAGGATCGCGCCGAGGAGGCGCTCATGAGCGCGCCCGTCGCGGAGCGCCCGCAGCTCGCGATCGAGGCCTGGGGCTACTGCCACCTGGGGCTGCTGCTCGGGGTGATCGGCGTGGCCGCGGGGATCAAGACCGCGGTCGGGCACCCGTTCGACGCGCTCGACGGCAAGGCGGCGCTGCTGCTCGCGGGCGGCGTTGCGCTCTACCTGGTCTCCGACGTGCTGTTCCGGCGGCGGCTGGCGATCCGGGGCGGCGGCCTCCGCGCGGCGGCGGCCGTGGTCGCGCTGGCGACGATCCCGGCCGGCACCGCCGGGTCGGCTGCGGCGCAGCTCGCGCTGCTCGTGGCGATCTTCGGCGGCGCGCTCGTCGTCGAGTCGCGCCGGCGGACGCCGTTGACGGCGGCCCCCGCGGCCTGAGAGGCTGCCGCCCGGATGCCGCCGATCCTGAACGCCAACGCGATCATCATGTGCTCCCACGGGGGCATGTTCAAGATCGCGCCGACGGTCGCGCCGACCGTCCTCGTCGGCGGCGCGCCCGCGCTGACCGTGGGCGATGTCGCGGCCTCGTTCCCGGGCGGTGCACCGTGCCCGTTCGCGACCCCGGCCGGGCCGATGCCGTGCCTGAAGCTGTCCTCGGTCACCGGCGGCATGGCGACCAAGGTGCTCATCAAGGGTCAGCCGGCGCTGCTGCAGACGACGCAGTTCCTCACCATGGGCGCCGGGCCGCCCGTCCCGGCGATGGTGCAGATGCCGGGCAACATGACGGTCCAGGGGACCTAGCCGGCCCAGGGCACCTCGACGGAGTCCTCGGTCGGCGAGTCGCGCGCGACGACGTACTCCGCCGCCTCGGAGTCGGAGAGGTTGCGCACGACGTGCGTCTCGCGCGGCGGCACGTACAGGAGGTCGCCCTCGAGCACCTCCAGCGCATCCTCGAGCCGGTCGCCCCAGCGGATCTCGATCCCGCCCTTGAGCATGTAGAGGGCGCTCTCGCAGTGCTCGTGGAAGTGCGGCCGCGACTGCGCGCCGGCCGGCACCCGGATCAGCCCCATGAAGATGTTGTGGGCGCCGGTGGTGGCCTGGGAGATCTCGGCGCCGCCGACCACCCCGCGCGGCAGCTCGCGGTCCCCCGAGGGCTTGACGACTCGCATGACCGACAGGATGGCGCGTCGGGGCCCGGCGCGCCATCCGAGCCGTCACCGGCGTTCAGCCGGTCATGCCGCCGAACATGCCGCCGGTGATGTGGAGCGTCTGGCCGTGCACGTAGTTCGCCCACGGGGTGGTGAGGAAGAAGACCGGGCCCGCGGCCTCCTGCGGCGTCGCCGGGCGACCGACCGGGATCATCATCGATGCCATCCCGCGCATCTGCTCCGGGATGCCGAGCTGCACGGAGTCGCCGTCGATCTCCATCGTGTTCTCGCCGACCTTGGCCTGCGTCAGGCGCGTGTCCACGAAGCCGAACGCGACCGCGTTGACGTTGATCTTGAACTGGCCCCACTCCTTGGCCAGCGTCTTGGTCAGTCCCACCACGCCGAGCTTGGCCGAGGAGTAGTTCGCCTGGCCGGCGTTGCCGAACGTGCCCGAGGTCGAGGACACGTTGACGATCTTGCGGAACACCTCGACGCCCTGCTCGCGCTCCTGCTTGGCGGGCTCGCGCAGATACGGGGCGGCGGCGCGGACGACGCGGAACGGGACGACGAGGTGGATGTCGAGCATCCGCTGGAACCAGTCGTCGCTCATCTTGTGAACGGGCGCGTCGAGCGTGTAGCCGGCGTTGTTGATGATGATGTCGATCTTGCCGAAGGCGTCGATCGCGGTCGTGACCAGCTCGTCCGGGACGCCCGGCTTGGTCAGGTCGCCCGAGTGCGTGGTGCCGTCGGTCGGCAGCGCGTCCTGGGCCTCCTTGGCGGCGTCGCCGTCGAGATCGTTGACGACCACGGTGGCCCCTTGGGAGGCCAGCAGCTCCGCCGTCGCACGGCCGATCCCGCGGCCCGCCCCGGTGATGTTCGCCACCTTGTCGTCCAGTACGCCCATGCGCTTCATGCCCTCCGAGGTCGTTCCGAGGCCGGGCATGCTGCCAGGTAGGGTCCCGGCATGGCTGTCCCGCGCGCCGAGAGCGACGAGCGCGTCACCTTCCTGGAGCTGTTCTTCGACCTCGTCTTCGTGTTCGCGATCACGCAGGTCACCGGGCTGATGGCGGCCAAGGGGTCGTGGACCGGCCTGGGGCAGGGGATGCTCGTGCTCGCCGCGCTGTGGTGGGCGTGGGCCGGCTACGCGTGGCTGACCAACCGGATCGACCCCGAGGAGGGCGGGGTGCGGCTGGCGGTGTTCGCCGTGATGGCGGCGCTGCTCATCGCCTCGCTCGCCGTCCCGCGCGCGTTCGGCTCCGACGCCGAGGTGTTCGGCGTCGCCTATCTGGTCGTCCGGGCGCTGCACATCGCGCTGTTCTGGCTCAGCAGCCGCGAGGACCCGCGCGCCCGCTCGCTCGTCGCCCGCCTGGCGGTGCCGCAGCTGCTCGGCGGCGCGATCGTGTGCCTGGCCTGCTTCCTCGACGGCGCCGCGCAGTACGCGGTGTTCGGGCTCGCGCTCCTGGTCGACTACGGGGGCCTGCTGCTGACGGGGGTCGAGGGCTGGGAGCTGCACCCGCGGCACTTCGCCGAACGCCACGGCCTGATCGTCATCATCGCCCTCGGCGAGTCGATCGTCGCCCTCGGCGTGGGCGCCGCCAACCACCCCGTCACCGCGTCGATCGCGGTCGCCGCCGCGCTCGGGGTCGCCATCGCCTCGGCGCTGTGGTGGGCCTACTTCGACGTGGTCGCGCCCGTGGCGGAGCGCCGGCTGAGCGCCCTCGGGGGCGGCGAGCGTGCCCGCATGGCACGCGACAGCTGGACCTACCTGCACCTGCCGATGATCGCCGGGATCATCCTGTTCGCGCTCGGGCTCAAGACGACGCTCGGCCACGTCGACGAGCCGTTGAGCACGGTCGCGGCCACCGCGCTCTGCGGCGGGCCCGCGCTCTATCTGCTGGCCCTCGTCGCGTTCCGGCTGCGCAACGTCGGCTCCCTCAACAAGCAGCGCACCGTGACCGTGCTCCTGCTGCTCGCCTTGATCCCCGTCGCCCACTCGGTCGACGCGCTGCCCGCCCTGTCCATCGTCGCCGCGGCGTGCTGCGGGCTGATCGCCTACGAGGCGATCCGCTTCCGCGAGGCCCGCGACCGCGTCCGTCACGCCAACGAGGTACTCGCCTAGCCATGACCACCACCGCCCACGTCACCTGCCCGCTGTGCGAGGCCACCTGCGGCGTGGAGATCACGCTCGACGGCGACCGGGTGACCCGCGTGCGCGGCGACGCCGACGACGTCTTCTCGCAGGGCTTCATCTGTCCCAAGGGCGGCTCGCTGGGGGCGGTGCACCACGACCCCGATCGCCTGCGCGCGCCGCTGGTCAAGCGCGACGGCGAGTTCGCCGAGGTGAGCTGGGACGAGGCCTTCGCCGAGGTCGAGCGGCGGCTGATGCCGCTGATCGAGGCGCACGGACGCGACGCGGTGGCGGTCTACATCGGCAACCCGTCGGCGCACATCGTCGACTTCCAGGTCTACGGCCGCGCGCTGACGAAGGCGCTCGGGACGCGCAACGTGTACACGGCCTCGACGGTCGACCAGATGCCCAAGCACGTCTCGGCCGGGCACATGTTCGGCGGGGCGCTCACGATCCCGGTCCCGGACCTCGACCGCACGATGCACCTGCTGGTGCTCGGGGCGAACCCGCTGGCCTCCAACGGGTCGCTGATGACCGCCCCGGACGCGCGCGGGCGGCTGCGGCGGATCCGCGAGCGCGGCGGCAAGGTCGTCGTCGTCGACCCGCGCCGCTCGCGGACCGCCGAGCACGCCGACGAGCACCACTTCATCCGGCCCGGGACGGACGCGCTGCTGCTGTTCGCGATGGTGCACGCGCTGTTCGAGGAGGACCTGGCAACGCCGTCGGAGCACCTCGCGGGCGTCGACGACGTGCGCGCCCTCGCGCGGCCGTTCACGCCCGAGGCCGCCGCGCCCGCCACCGGCATCGCCGCCGCCGAGATCCGGCGCATGGCGCGCGAGCTGGCCGCCGCCGAGAGCGCCGCCGTCTACGGCCGGATCGGCACGACGACGGCCGCGTTCGGCACGCTCGCGTCGTGGCTGGTGGACGTGCTGAACGCACTGACGGGAAACCTCGACCGCGAGGGCGGGGCGATGTTCCCGCTTGCCGCCGCCGGCCAGACCAACGCGAACCCGTCCCCGCCCACCCGCCGCGGCTTCGCCACCGGCCGCTGGACCAGCCGCGTGCGCGGGCTCCCGGAGGCGATCGGCGAGCTGCCGGTGTCCACGCTCGCCGACGAGATCGAGACCCCCGGCGAAGGCCAGGTCCGTACCCTGATCACGATGACCGGCAACCCGTGCCTGAGCACGCCCAACTCGGGCCGGCTGTCGGAGGCGGTCGCCGGCCTGGACTTCGTGCTCAGCCTCGACGTCTACCTCAACGAGACCACGCGCCACGCCGACGTGATCCTGCCCGGCCCGTCGCCGCTCGAGCGCTCGCACTACGACCTGGCGCTCTACCAGCTCGCGGTGCGCAACGTGGCCCACTGGTCGCCGCCGGTGTTCGAGACCGAGGTGCCGCAGGACTGGGAGACGCTGCTGCGGCTCGTCGGGGTCGTCACCGGCCAGGGCCCTCACGCCGACGTCGCCGCGCTCGACGCGTTCGTCGCCGGCGAGGCCGCGCGCCGCGCCGGCCTCGACGTCGCGGTCGCCGGCGATCGCACCGGGCCGGGCCGGCTGGTCGACCTGCTGCTGCGCTCGGGCCCGTACGACCAGACGCTCGACGACCTCGAGGCGGCGCCGCACGGCATCGATCTCGGACCGCTCACCCCGCGGCTGCCGGAGGCGCTGCGCACGGCATCCGGGCTTGTGGAGCTCGCGCCCGAGGTCGTCACCGCCGACGTGCCGCGCCTGGAGGCGGAGCTGTCCCGCCATCGCAACGGCGAGATGGTCCTGATCGGCCGTCGCCAGCTGCGCTCCAACAACTCGTGGATGCACAACATCGAGCCGCTCGTGAAGGGCAAGGACCGCTGCACCGCCTGGGTGCACCCCGACGATGCCGCCCGCCTCGGCCTCGCGGACGGCGCGCCGGCACGCGTGCGCTCGCGCGCCGGGGAGGTCGAGGTCCCGGTCGAGGTGACGGACGCGATCATGCCGGGCGTCGTCTCGATCCCGCACGGCTGGGGCCATGGCGTCGCCGGCACCCGGATGGCGGTCGCCGCCGCGCACCCGGGCGTGAACTCGAACCTGCTGTCCGACGAGCTGCTGCTCGACGTCCCGTCGGGCAACGCGGTCTTCAACGGGATCCCGGTCGAGGTCGCCCCGGCCTGAGGCGCATCACCCGAAACGGATGGTGCGCTGCGGGCCGGGCGCATCGATCGTGCGGTCAGACACCTCGTGCCCGCACACCTCCAAGAAGGGACCCACCGATGTCAGACCGGCAACTCGTACTCGCCGTGTTCGCAGATGAGCTCGCCGCCGACAACGCCGCAGTGGCGCTGAAGCAATCCGGGATCGCCGAAGGCGACGCCGTCGGGATCCTCGCCCTCGATTCCCACGGCAAGCTCAAGCAGGACAAGGTCGGCGCGCACAGCACCGGCAAGGGCGCCGCGATCGGAGGCGTCCTCGCCCTCATGGGCCCGGTGGGCCTGGGCATCGGGGTCCTCGGCGGCACGGCGGCCGGCGCGCTGCACCACAAGAACCTGGGGCTGACGGACGCCGACAAGGCGCGCCTCACCACCGAGCTGACCTCGGGCAAGGCAGCGGTCGGCGTGATGGCCCCCTACGACACCGCGCCCGCGATCTCCGACCGGCTGGGCCAGAGCGGCGGCGCGCCGGAGACCCACGAGCTCAGCGACGAGGCGCTCGAGGCTGCGGCAGCCCCCGCCTGAGCGCCCGCGGTAGCCTCGGCGACGCGTGAAGCCGAACCGCTCCGTCCCGGCCCCGACCGTCGTCCCCGTGCTCGTCTATCCCGACGTGCGCGAGGCGGTGGCGTGGCTGGAGGCGGCGTTCGGCTTCGCGGAGCGGCTGCGCATCGGTGAGGCCCATCGCTCACAGATGCGCGTCGGCGACGACGGGGCGATCATCGTCGTCGACGTGCGCGGCGATCGCCGCCCGCCGCGCGACGGGGAGGAGACCCAGCGGGTGATGGTCCGCGTCCCCGACGCCCGTGCGCACTGCGACCATGCTCGCGCGAACGGTGCACGCATCCTCACCGAACCGACCGACTTCGGATACGGCGAGCGGCAGTATGCGGCGGAGGATCTCGCAGGCCATCGCTGGACCTTCTCCGAGACGCTGACCGACGTCGCGCCCGAGGACTGGGGCGGCGAGCTCAGGGGCGCCTGAGCCGCCGGAACCGGTTGATGAGCAGGACCCGGACCGCCCGGGCGCCGTCGTGCCAGTGGATCTCCTTGCCGTCGGCGTGCGAGCGGGCGTGGTACGGGATCGGGATCTCGACCAGGCGGTGGCCGCCCCGGAGCACGTGCGCGGTCAGCTCCGGCTCGATCCCGAAGTCGTTCTCGCGCAGGTCCATCGCCTGCAGGACCTCGCGCCGGAACGCCTTGTGCCCGGTCTCCATGTCGCTCATCCAGCGCAGGTAGAGCGCCGAGGTGAGCAAGCTCAGCGCGCGGTTGCCGAGACGGTTGGGACCGCGCCACACGCGGGCGGCGTCGACCGGCGCCAGGCGCGAGCCGTAGACGACGTCGGCCTCGCCGGCCACCAGCGGCGCGATCAGGTCCGGCACGTGCGCGGGGTCGTATTCGAGGTCGGAGTCCTGGATGACCACGATGTCGCCGGTGGCCAGCGGCAGCCCGGCCCGGATGGCGGCGCCTTTGCCGCGGTTGGGCTGGGTCAGCACGATCGTCGACGGATGTTGCCTGCGCCACTGCTGCAAGATGTCGGCGGTGCCATCCGTCGAGCCATCGTCGACCACGATGATCTCGTGCCGCAGCGGGAGCGCGAGCAGGCGCTCCAGCACCCGGCGCACGGTGGCCGCCTCGTTGTGCGCGGGCACGAGGAACGTGACGCTCGGAGCGGCCAGAAGCTGGTCGGTCCGGCGGGGGGCGACTGTCGACACCAGGCCTTCCTAGCGCGGATCGCATGAGAGATCAGTTAGTCGGGCCCCGATTCGGACGATATTTCCGCCTGTTGGTGGTTTTGGCGCTGCTTGTCCGGCTCGCGGTCGTGGCCTTGACCCCGGGCTACGTGCCGATCCACGACGACGCCGACTACGACCGCCACGCCTGCTGGGTGGTCGATCACGGGTTCCTGCCCGCGCGCGTCCCGCCCTACGTCGGCGCCCGCAACTGCCAGCCGGTCCGCGACCGCGGGAACGCCCCGACCGCCTACCGCCCGCCGCTGTGGCCGGCGCTGCTCGGCGCCACGTATGTGCTCCCGCGACCGGCCGGGATGTCGCGCTGGACCGCGGGTCGAATCGTGCAGGCGCTGATCGGGACCGCGCTGGCGGCGCTGGTCGGGCTGATCGCGCTCGAGCTGTGCGGCCCCGCGGTCGCGCTGGCGGCGCTCGCGATCACCGCGGTCTACGTGCCGCTCGTGCTCATCGGAGCCTCGCTGGTCTCCGAGCCGCTGTTCGTGGCGCTCGTGCTCGGCGCCGTGCTCGCCGTCCTGCGCGCCCGCGGCGCGACGCAGCCGCTCCGCTGGGCGCTGGCGGCGGGGGTGCTGGTCGGGCTGGCCAGCCTCGCGCGCGCCAACGGCCCGATCGTCGCGCTGCCGCTGATGGCCGGGCTGTGGCTCGCGCCGCGCCGGTCGCGGCGGTCGCTGCTGGCGCCGGCGGCACTGGCGGTAGCGGCCGTGCTGGTCGTCGCCCCGTGGACGATCCGCAACGCGATCGTGCTGCACGCCTTCGTCCCCGTGAGCACGTCGGGCGGCAACACGCTCTACGGGACCTACAACGAGACCTCGCGGACCCGCCCGGACTGCCGCGGCTGCTGGACGCCGCCGATCGACGTCGCCGGGGGCGGGCCGTTCCTGGCCAGCCTCCGCGGGCTGCCCGCGGCCGAGCGCGACCACCGCCTGCGCGCGGCCGCCTTCCGCTTCGCCCGCGAGCATCCGGTCTACGTGCTGCAGGTGCTGTGGGGCAACACGGTGCGGCTGCTCGACCTCGCCGGCGCCGCCCGCACCGGCTTCACTGCGAAGACGATCGACGTCTCGCCCCGGGCGGCCCAGGACGCCAGATGGGAGCTGTTCGCGGTGCTCGTCCTGGCCGCCGCCGGCCTGCTGCTCGGCGTGCTGCGCCGCGTGCCCTGGTTCGTGGTCGCGCTCGTGGTCCTCCTCTGGGTCTCGACGGCGCTGATCCAGAGCGAGACCCCGCGCTTCCGCGCGCCGCTGGACCCGTGGCTGATCATGCTCGGCGCCGCGGGCGCGGTCGCGCTCGCGCGGCGCGTCCGGCGTCGTTAGACGCGCAGCGTCTCCACGCGCGCGTGCACGACCGCGGCCGCAAGCGCGCCGACCGCCACGACCACCCACAGCGTCTCGCGGGTGCCCGCGTGCTCCACCAGCCAGCCGCCGAGCGCCGACCCGCCGGCCATCCCCGCCCCGAAGCCGGTGGCGACCCAGGTCTGGGCCTCGGTGACCGTGCCCGGCGGCGCGACCTCGCTCAGCAGCCGGAACGCGAGCGAGAGCCCAGGCGCGATCGCCGCGCCCGCGACGGTGATCGCGATCCCCATCGTCGCGAGGTCGCCGGCGAGCACGAGCGGGATCTCGAGCAGAGCCAGTGCGAGCAGCAGCGCCGCGAGCCGGCGCCCGGGGTCGGCGGGCTCGGGCAGGTGGCCGAACACGAGCCCGCCGAGCATCGAGCCGGCGCCCCAGAACGCGAGCAGCACGCCGACCGCACGCGACGAGCCCTCCTGTTCGGAGAACGCGGCGACGGCGATCTCGACGCCCGCGATCCCGACCGCGAACAGCGCCAGCGCGGCCAGCACGGTGCGCACGCCCGGCCCGCGCAGGGCGCCGAGCCGGTCGCCGGACGCGGCGGCGCTCGGGGCCCACTCGCGCGACAGCCGCGTGGCCGCGAACGCGACCGATCCCGCCGCGCCGAGCAGCGCCGCGGCGGCGACGGCGGCGCGCAGCGACCAGGCGCCGATCGCGCTCACGAGCAGCAGCGGGCCGGCGATGTAGACGAGCTCGAACACCACCGAGTCCAGCGCGTAGGCGCCGTGGCGCAGCCGCGGGGCCAGCAGGTCGGACCAGATCGCGCGCTGGCAGGCGCCCAGCGGCGGCATGGCCGCGCCGGCCAGCGCCGCCAGCGCGATGGCGACGGCGAGCGGAGCGCCGTCCGGCAGCGCGGCGAACGCAGCCAGCACGATCCCGAACCAGGCGCCGGACGCGCACAGCACCAGGCCCTGGCCGCGGCGGTCGATCAGCCGGCCGAGCAGCGGGCCGCCGATCCCGGCCGCGATCGCCGACGCGGCGGCGACCGCGCCGCCCGCCGCGTAGGAGCCGGTCATCTCGCGCGTGCGCAGGATCAGGACAAGGCTGATCGCGCCGGCCGGGAGGCGGCCGGCGACGCTGGCGAGGTAGACGGCGGCGACGCCCGGGGTGCGCAGGATGGCTCCGAACACGGTCGAGGCGATGGTGCGGGCGCGCCCGCGAGCGGCCATAATGATTCGGGGAGTCCCGAATGATCCGCTACCGCTTCGGCAAAGACGACCTGCTGCGGACCCGCTTCGCGATCTCGCCGCTGTTCGAGGCGACGGCCAGCATCTCGGCGCTCGCCGACCCGTCGCGCGCGTCGATCCACCTCCCGTTCGTGCGCGCCGCCCGCACGCGCACCGGCGGCCTCGAGCTGCCGCTGCTGCGCGCGCTCGTCCCGGCCCGCGGCTACACGCCGGACTTCATCTCGCCGCCGCCGGAGACGCCGCTGCCCGACGTCGAGGCCGAGATCGCTCGCGTCGCCAGCACCCCCGCCGCGCAGGTCCGGCGCGAGATCGGCTGGCGCTTCCCGGACGGGTCGCCGCCGCAACTGCGCGAGCTGCTCGACCGTCCGGGCCGCGGACTGAAGCGCCTCGCGGCCGAGCTGACCGCCTACTGGGCGGCTGCCATCGATCCGGTCTGGGAGCGCATCCGCGACGTGCTCGAGGACGACATCGCCCACCGCGCCCGGCTGCTCACCGCCGCCGGGCCGCTGGAGGTCTTCGGCGACCTGCACCCCGACGTGCGCTGGGAGCGCGGCGGCCTGGTCGTCGACCGGCCCGTCGATGCCGACGTCGAGCTCGGCGGCCGCGGCCTGCAGCTCGTCCCGTCCGCGTTCGTGTGGCCGACCGCGGGGGCGATGTTCGATCCGCCGTGGCAGCCCGCGCTGATCTACCCGCCGCGCGGGCTCGGGCTGCTGTGGGAGCCGGCGCCGCGCGACGACGGCGCGCTCGCCGGCGTGATCGGCGCCCGCCGGGCGGCGATCCTGCGCGCGCTCGAGCGCGAGGCGTCGACCACCGCACTCGCGCGGCGCCTCGGCGCGGGCGCACCCGGTGTCTCCGAGCACCTCGGGGCGCTGCGCCGGGCCGGCCTCGTCCGCGGCCGCCGCCAGGGCCGGGAGGTCCTCTACGCGCGCACGGCGGCGGGCGATGCGCTGCTGCGCGCGCCCATAGGATCGACCGGATGAGCCCTCGCGCATGGGCGGCGTTCGCCGCCGTCTCGATCCTGTGGGGGATCCCGTACCTGTTCATCAAGGTCGCGGTCGACGATGGCGTCGCGCCGCTGTTTTTGGCCTGGGTGCGGGTGACGCTGGCCGCGGTCGTCCTGCTCGCGCTCGCGCGCCGCGCCGGCGTGCTCGCCGCCGCCCGCGCCCGCTGGCGCTGGGTGGCCGCCTACGCAGTGATCGAGATCGCGATCCCGTTCCCGCTGATCGCCGAGGGCGAGCGCCACGTGTCGAGCTCGCTGGCTGCGATCCTGATCTCCGCGGTGCCGATGATCGTCGCCCTGCTGGCGCTGCGCTTCGACCCGGCCGAGCGGGTGACCGGCGTGCGGCTCGCCGGCCTGCTGATCGGCTTCGGCGGCGTGGTCGCGCTCGTCGGCATCGACGTCGCCGGCCGCGGCGGCGAGCTGCTCGGCGCGCTCGCGATCCTGCTCGCCGCGGTCGGCTACGCGGCCGGGCCGATGCTGCTCAACCGCCGCTTCGCCGACCTCGACCCGCGCGCTTCGATGGGCGT
>JAXDHL010000055.1:0-13398 GCA_034664525.1 Solirubrobacteraceae bacterium | reverse complement strand
CAGGCCGTCGGCGTCCTCGTCGCGCTCGTCGTCGGACAGCATGCCGTTGTGGTCACGGTCAAGCGGGTTGAGCTCGCCGGCGGACTCGCTGCCGCTGCGATTCACGTCGAGCAGCCCGTAGGAGTTGGCGCCGGGGGTGAACCCGGCCCACGCACGGTCCTGCAGCGTGACGGTGCGGTAGCCGTTGGCCGCGGTCCAGGCGATGAAGTCGTTCCACTTGTCGTAGGACGCCGGGGCAATGGACTTCGAGTACTGCTTGCCGTCGGAGTAGCTCAGCGGCGTCAGCGTGCGGGCATCGGTCTTGGCGACGTTCCAGCTGTAGACCCAGAGGTTGTACTCGGACTTCAGCGAGAGGCCGTCGCCGTCGTAGTCGGTCTTGGCGTCCGTACCGTCGAGCGGGTTCGCGTACGGGCGCTTGCCCGGGTACGGGACCGCGCCGTCCGGCGACTGGTAGACGTCGTCGTTGAGGTCGACCGCGGACTGGTACTCGTAGCCGTCCGGCACGCCGTCCCCATCGGTGTCGGCGTTGCAGCTGTCGGTGCCGATGGCGTTCTCCGTCGCGTTGGAGAGCAGGTCGTTGTCGGCGTCGGTCTCGTCCTTGTTCTTGATGCCGTCGCCGTCGCAGTCACCCTCCGGGCCGCGCGCGTCGACCGTCGGCGTCGTGGTGGTGCCCGTTCCGCCGGTCGAGCCGGTCGCGCCGCCGCCGCCGCTCGCCGCCGGCGGCGCCGGGGCGATCTTCGGGGAGAGCTTGTTCGTGGTGAAGGCCTTGCCCAGCCGCGCGGCCAGGATGCGCAGGTGGAAGCGGGTGGGGACCGTGGCGCCGCTCGAGGTGTTCATGACCTTCTCGAGGCGGGCGGGGATCTTCACGTAGATCCGCTTGGTCGTCGACACGTCGGACTTGACGAAGACGACCGCAAAGCCATCGGACTTGAACCCGACGCTGTTCTTGTGCTTGCCGGTCCGGAAGTTGCGGCCCTTGATGAGCAGCGTGTCCCCCACCTTGGCCGACATCGGCGTGACCGAGGTGATGACGGGGACCTTGACGGTCTTGGTGGCTGCCGCGGCCGTGCCGGCCGGGACGAGAAGCGCGGCCAGCGCGCCCACCGTGGCGACGCGGCGCAGCGAGGATGTGCGTCGGAGGCGATCCATACGGACTCCTCATCGGCTCGCTTGCTGGACGGCTTGAGCAGCGAGACCGCTGCGTCCAGGTCAACGGACCACGGTGAGCCCCTTGGGGAGGCTCGAGAGGACCTGCGGGCCGCCCTCGGCGACCACGGCGAGATCCTCGATGCGCACGCCGCCCAGCCCCGGCACATAGACGCCCGGCTCGACGGTGACGACGTTGCCGGCGGCGAGCGTGTCGGTGGACGTGACGGCCAGGCGTGGCCCCTCGTGCACCTCGAGGCCGACGCCGTGGCCGAGGCCGTGGCCGAAGTGCTCGGCATGGCCGGCCGCACCGATGATGTCGCGGGCGACGGCGTCGACCGCGCGGCCCTCCGCGCCCGGCTGGACGGCGGCCAGCGCGGCCGCCTGCGCGCGCTCGACGAGCTCGTAGACCGCGCGCAGCTTGTCCGGCAGGTCGCCCGTGGCGTAGGTGCGGGTGCAGTCCGAGCAGTAGCCGTCGAGCTTCGCGCCCCAGTCGATCGTGACCAGCACCCCGGCCTCGATCAGCGCGTCGCGCGGCGTGGCGTGGGGAAGCGCGCCGTGCGGGCCGGAGGCGACGATCGAGCTGAACGACGGCTCGGCGCCGCGCCGCCGCATGCCCTCCTCCAGCGCGAACGCGACCTCGCGCTCCGTGCGGCCGGTCAGGCCGCGCTCGAGCTGTTCGGTCAGCGCCTCGTCGGCAAGCGCGGCGGCGGCCCGGATGGCGGCGAGCTCGCCGTCGTCCTTGACCATCCGCTCGGCCTCGACCATTCCGCCCTCGGCCACGAGATCGACCTGCTCGGGCAGCAGCTCGCCGATCCGGTGGTGCTGGCGGACGGTGACCCGGTGGTCCTCGAAGCCGAGCCGGATCTCGGCGTCCTCCGCCCAGCCCTCGCGCAGCGCCGCCAGGAACTCCTGCGGCGCGCGCTCGACCGTGAAGCCGGCGACCTGGGACCCGGCCTGCTCGACGTAGCGGAAGTCGGTGATGAACCGCCGTAGGCCGGGCCCGACGACCAGCATCGCGTTCGAGCCGGTGAAGCCGGTCAGGTAGCGCACGTTGACCAGGTCGGTGACGAGCAGCAGGTCGGCGCCGGCCGCCTGCAGGCGCGCGTCGATGCGGTCCGCGCGGGTCACTCCAGCTCGGCCTTCAGCGCGGCCAGGGCGTCGCGGTAGCCGTCCACGCCGCGCCCCTTGACCGTGGACAGGCAGTGGTCGCGGATCACCGACAGCTTGCGGAAGTCCTCGCGGGCGTCGACGTCGGAGAGGTGGACCTCGACCGCCGGCAGGCCGGCGATCTCCAGCGCGTCCCGGATCGCCCACGAGTAGTGCGTCCACGCGCCCGGGTTGAGCACGATCGCGTCCGAGCTGTCGGCGACGCGGTGCAGCTCCTCGACGTACTCGCGCTCGGAATTGGTCTGGAAGAACGTGACTCGCAGCTCGAGCTGGGAGGCGAACTCCTCGATCGCCCGCTCGAGCCGGGCGAACGTCAGCCCCCCGTACAGCTCCGACGGCCGGCGGTCGAGGGCGTCGAGATTGACGCCGTGCATGACGGATACGCGATTTCGGGCCATCAGTGGAGTACCACTAGGTCCGCAACTCTTGCAGGGCGGCGCGCACGACGTCCGCCTCGATCGGCACGCCGGTCCGCACGTAGCCGGGCGACTCGACGATCACGAAGCCGACGACGCCGCCGCGGCGCTTCTTGTCGCGGGCCGCCGCGGCCTCGACGGCGACGAGGTCCACGGCCGGATCGATCGTCGTCGGCAGCCCGCGGGCGGCCAGCAGGCCGGCCACGTCGGCCCGCAGCGCGGGCCTGTCGGAGAGCGTGAGCGCGGCCAGCAGCCCGAGCCCGACCGCCTCCCCGTGGCGGTAGCGCGCGTAGCCGGTCGCGGTCTCGATCGCATGCCCGATCGTGTGCCCGAGGTTGAGCACCTGGCGGCGGCCGTCGTCGCGCTCGTCGGAGGCGACCACGTCGAGCTTGGTGCGCGCGCAGGCCAGCACCAGGTCCCGGTCCAGCGGCGGGTCCTCGCGCACCCGGCGCCACAGCGCGCCGCCCGCGATCAGCCCCGTCTTGACCACCTCGGCCCAGCCCGCCGCGGCCTCGCCGGGCGGCAGCGTGGCCAGCACGGACGGGTCGGCCAGCACGGCGGACGGCTGGTGATAGGCGCCGGCGTAGTTCTTGCCCTCCGGAAGGTCCACGCCGGTCTTGCCGCCGTAGGCGGAGTCGACCTGGGCCACGATCGTGGTCGGGACCTGGACGACCCCGATCCCGCGCTGGTAGACCGCGGCGCAGAAGCCGGCCACGTCGCCGACCACTCCCCCGCCGAGCGCGACGACCCGCGAGTCGTGGTCGGCGCCCCGCCGGGCGAGCTCGCGCAGCACGCCCTCGGCCGTGGTCAGCGTCTTGTGCTGCTCGCCGGCGCCGATGACGATCGCGTCCGGGGGGCCGTACAGGCCGCCGACGTTCGCGTCTGTGACCACGAAGCCCTCGGGCAGCCGGCCGACCAGCCCGTCGCCGACGAGCACCGGGTAGCTGCCCGACGCCGCCTCGGCCCAGACGAGCTTGGCGCCGCGCGGGATCTCGCGGATGTGCGGCAGCGCGTGGCGCACGCTCTCGCGCCGCGACGTCGGCAGGATCGCGTCGGCGAGGCGCTCGTAGAGCGGCAGCCGCTCGGCGTGCAGCTCGTCGAAGCGCCGCCGGTCGCGCGCCAGCGGGCGCCGGCCGCCGGCCCGCTGCCAGGCGGTGTCCGGGTCGACGTCGAGCAGCACGACGGTGTGGCGGCGCAGGGCCTGCTGGACGCGGTCGGACGTGATCGCGCCGCCGCCGAGCGAGACGACCGGCGCATCCTCGCGATCGAGCAGCGCGACGACCGCTTCCTCCTCCTGCTCGCGGTACTCGTGCTCGCTGTGGGTCGAGAACCAGGCCTCGATGCTCATGCCGAAGCGCTCCTCGAGCACGGCGTCGGAGTCCACCGGGCGAGCGCCGAACTCGGCGGCGACGGCGCGGGCGGCAGACGTCTTGCCCGCCCCCATGAACCCGATGAAGACGAGGCTCATGCGGTGCCCGGAGCCGGGGCACCGCGCTTCCAGCCGATGCGCCGCTCGTAGGCCTCGATCGCGGCGCGCACGTCGTCGATGTGGTCGCCGCCGAACTTCGTCCGGTAGGCGTCGGCCAGCACGATCGCGAGCATCGCCTCCCCGACCACGCCGGCGGCGGGGACGACGGCGGAGTCGGTGCGCTCGCGCAGCGCCTGCGCCGGCTCGTGGGTGGAGATGTCGACCGTCCGCAGCGGCTTGGTCAGCGTCGGCAGCGGCTTGGCCGCGGCGCGCACGACCAGCGGCTCACCCGTCGTCATGCCGCCCTCGAGGCCGCCCGAGCGGTTCGTCTCCCGGTACCAGCCGCGCTCCGGCGAGTGGAAGATCTCGTCGTGGGCCTCCGAGCCGGGCCGGCCGGCGAGGTCGAACCCGTCGCCGATCCCGCAGCCCTTCACGGACTGGATCGAGAGCATGGCGGCGCCGATCCGCCCGTCCAGACGCTCCTCCCAGGACACGTGCGACCCGAGCCCCGGGGTGAGCCCGAAGGCGCGCACCTCGAAGATGCCGCCGAGCGACTCGTTGCGCTTGCGCAGGACGTTGATCTCCTGCACCATCGCGCCCGCCGTCTCGGGGTCCAGGCAGCGCACCGGCGACTCGTCGACCGCGGCGAAGTCCTCGAGCGTCAGGTCGTCGCGCGGCGGCGCGGTCACGCTGTTGATCTGGATCACGTGCGAGACGACTTCCACCCCGAGCGCGCGCAGGAAGGCCTTGGCCAGGGCCCCGCCAGCCACGCGGGCCGCGGTCTCACGAGCGGAGGCGCGCTCGAGGACGTTGCGGATGTCCGAGAAGCCGTACTTCCATGCGCCGGCCAGATCCGCGTGGCCGGGGCGCGGCGTGTGGACCTCCGGCACATCCGCCTCCACCGGCCACGGGTTCATCCGCTCCTCCCAGTTGGCGTAGTCGCGGTTGACCACGCTGAGGGCGATCGGGCCGCCCAGGGTGCGCCCGTGGCGGACGCCCGCGGTGACCTCCGCGGCGTCCTTTTCGATCTTCATGCGCCCGCCGCGGCCGTGGCCCAGCTGGCGACGGGCCATGTCCCGGTTGATGGCGTCGCGGTCGAGCTCCAGCCCGGCCGGGAGCCCCTCGACGACGCAGGTGAGACCGGGGCCGTGAGACTCGCCGGCGGTGACGACACGCAGGGACATGGGCGGGGCAGTCTATGGACCGCCCCGCCCGCCCTGACGCAGGATGGTTCAGCCGGTGGTCGCCGCGGGCGCTGCCGCGGCCCAGCTGGACGGCGTGGTAGCCGACGTGAGCGCCGCCGAGCCCTTCCAGGCCTTGGTGGTGATCACCTTCAGCACGCCGTCGCGCGAGCTGTAGCGGTAGCGACCGACGCGGCTGATGTTCGCGCGCAGCACGGTGCGGCCGCCCTTGGCGACGGACGCGCGGGCCTTCGTGGCGACGGCGGTCGAGTGCGTCTTGCTCGTGATCACCTTCACCAGGTCGAGCTCGTACTGCTTGGGCGACCCGCCGGCCTGGTTGACGGTGACGAACACGGTGTCGCCGGCCTTCATGCGCAGCGTCTGGCAGTCCACCGGGCTCGGCTCGCACACGCCGTCGCCCTGCACCTGCGCGGCGGCGTCGACCAGGAAGACCGCGGTCTTGTGGTCCTTGAGCAGCCCGAGGTAGACGAGCTTGGGCGACGATCCGCCGGGCAGGCCCTTGAGGCGCTTGAGGTTCTTGACCACCGGGTCGCTCGTGGTCTCGCCGAAGTTCACGACCAGCGAGTAGAGCTCGAACGTCGGGCTCGGCGTCGTCGTGGTCCCGCCCGGCACCGGGGTGCTCCCGACCTGCGTCGGGGTGCCACCGAGGCTGCCGCCGGTGACCGACGTGCCCGAGGGCGTCGGCGTGGTGATCGTGGTCGTGACCGTGGAGGTCGCGGCCTTTACCTTCTGCGCCTTGATCGCCGGCCGGAACGGGTTCTTGGCCGAGCCGAGGACCTTGCGCTCCTTCTCGCGCACGTCGGCCTGCGCGACCGAGACGATCGGCTCGGTCGCACCCTGGGCCGTCGAGGCGGTCGAGGCGGTCGGCCCGGGAACCGCTTGGCTCGAGCTCGACTTGGCGAGCAGGAACGGCACCGCGGCGAGTGCGGCGACGAGCAGCAGGGCGACCGGCCACAGCCGGCGCTCCACGAGCTGCCGGAACGGAGCGGCGAGGTCGTTCATCGGATGACTCCGGTGGTCGTGGCGGTGGACGGCGCGGGAACGGTCGTGCCGGTGGACGGCGTCGTCGGCGTGGTCCCGCTGCCCGTCGTGCCGGTGGCCCCGGGCTGCGCGGTGGCGCCGGCCGGGCCGGCCGCGGTGGCGCCGCCCGTGGCGCCCTCGAGCGGGGACACGAGGTACGACGTCGCGTTGACCGTCGCCCGGATGTGCGGGAAGCCCGTCGTGTCCGGCTGCAGCTGGAGGCCGTCGAGCGACAGCAGTCGCCCGTTGACCTGCAGCGACGAGCCGTGCTTTTTGACCATCGCGTTGATCTTGTGGAAGAAGTCGTTGAGGTCGAAGAAGCTGCCCGTGAAGGCGAACGAGAACGGCATCACCGGGAAGCCGGCGGGGCCGACGGTCGCGCCCGGCGGCAGCTGCACCGCGGCGGTCCCCGTCGCGGGCGGGGCCGCGGATGCGGTGCTCGAGAGGTTGATCGAGCGGAAGTCCACGCGCGACGCCTTGGCCGCCGAGTCGAGCTGGACCATCAGCGACTTGACGTCGTCGTCGGCCGGGACGGCCTTGCCGAGCCGGACGACGGCCGAGTAGGCCTGCCGGTACTGCTCGCGCGCGGCCTGGTTGGAGGCCAGCAGTGTGCGGGCGGCGTCGAGTTCGGCCTGCTTCTTGCTGATCTGCGTCTGCAGCTTGGTCGCCTCCTGCCGCTTGGGCTTGAGGGCGAACATGTAGAAGCCGCCCGCGACGGCGACCAGCGCCAGGACGGCCGCCATGATGCGGTTGTTCGCGCTCACTTCGCGCTCACTCCTTGGGTGGTCGTCGTGGGGGTGGTCGACCCGGTCGCCGGCGGCGTCGTGGTCGTCGAGGTCGTGCCGGCTGCCGGCGTCGCGGCGGCGGCGGCGGCGCCCGTGGCCGGAGCCGCCCCCGTGGTGTTCGGCGCGGCGTTCGGGCTGACCGCGGCGCGCTCGAAGAACACGAGGAGGTCGAAGGCCGGCGGCGCGCCCTTCGGGCACAGCTGGGCGGGCGTCTTGCCGTTGACCGGCGCGACGGGCGCGGAGGCGGTGACCGCTCCGTCCTTGTCGGACTTCGCCAGCGAGACGCGGGTCACGCCGCGCACGTTGCGCAGGCGCGACATCAGCTGGGCGACGCTGGACTGCGTGTTCGTGCAGCCCTGCAGCTCGAGGGCGGGCGCCTGGACCGCGGCGCGCAGGCCGCTGCCGGTCGCGCCACCGGTCACCTGCGTGCCGACGGTGCCGTTCAGCGAGGTCAGGTGCACGTCGGAGGGGACGGCCCGCGAGAGGTCCCCGAGCGTGCGCTCCCAGTCGAAGCGCGCATCGGCCAGGCCGTTGACCGTGGCGATCCGCTGCGTGGCGAGGGTCTTGAAGTCGGCGTAGGACTGCAGCGCGGAGGCCTTCGCCTGCATCGCCTTCGCGTCCTGGGTGACCTTGGCCAGCTCCGCCTTGCGGTCCGTGATGACGTTGCCGGCCAGCGTGTACAGGGCGAACGCGGCGACCGCGAACGCCAGCGCGCCGAGCACGGCGTACGCGCCGAACGCGCTTCCGCCGGACGCCGGCGCCGCGACGGCAGCGGTGGTCTTCGCTGACCCGCGCTGCTCGCTGGGGAGGAGGTTGACGGCCTTCATGCGGTCACCTGGTGTCCGAGCGGCGAGCGCCGCGAAGTCGTGGGAAGGGAGACGGGCACGCCGGTTCTATCGGCACCCCCTTCCTGGGGCTTGAGGGCAGTCTGGACGGCGGTCAGCCGTTGGCGAACGTGTCCAGGTACCACTGGACGATGTCGTCGCCGACGTACAGCGCGACGACCGAGCCGAGCGCCAGGAACGGCCCGAACGGGACCGCGGTCTTGCGGCCCTCCGCGGCGCCCTTGCGGGCGATGATCGCGACGCCGACGATCGTGCCCGACAGCAGCGCGATCAGCATCGCCGGCGCCACGCTGCGCCCGAGGAAGATGCCCATCACGCCGGCCAGCTTGACGTCGCCCATCCCCATGCCGGCGGGGTAGGCGATCGCGGCGACGAACAGGAACAGGAACGCCGCCACGGCCGCGATCAGGTGCTCGGCGAGGTCGTCGGTCTTGAAGACGGCCACGAGCACGATCCCGACGGCCGCCCCGAGCAGCGTGAGCTTGTTGGGGATGATCCGGTGGTCGAGGTCGATGAACGTGATCGGCACGAGCAGGAGCACGAACGCGAAGCCGATCCAGATGTCCGAGTCGACGCCGAGGAAGATCGGCACGAGCGCCATCAGGACGGCCGTCAGGCCCTCGACGAGCGGATAGCGCGACGAGATCCGGTGGGCGCAGTGCCGGCACTTGCCGCGCAGCAGCAGCCACGAGACGATCGGGACGTTGTCGTAGGGCTTCACCGGCTCGCCGCACTCGGGGCACCGCGATCCGGGCGAGACGATCGACTCACCGCGCGGGAGGCGCCAGATGACGACGTTCAGGAAGGAGCCGATGATCGCCCCGAACATGGCGGCGAGGACGGCGGCGAGGGCCGTGGACACGGTGTCAGTGCTTCAACGCCAGGATCAGCATCCCTGCGCCGGGTCACCGGCCGGGAGCGCGCCGAAGACCGTGCCGGTGCACTCGACGTAGGCCGTGGGCTTGTAGAGCGGCAGCACCGGGTTGGCGCCGAGCTGGTTGAGGTTGATCAGGGCGTTCACGGGCTGCACCACCGATGCGCCCCACAGGTGCACCGTGTCCCCCACCAGCTGGCCGGCGAGCGCGCTCGTGCCGCCGAGCTCGATCGTCGAGCGCGGCGCGTAGAGGGTGATCGGGTCGCCGGTCACGGCCGGAATGCTCCCACCGCACAACGCGGTGCGCAGCGTGCCGGTGAGGACCGCCCCGCCGGCGAGCGTCTGGGTGGTGGCGATCGAGGAGGAGCCGACCGCGTAGATCTGCAGCGATTGCGGATCGGACTGCGAGTGGCAGTTGACGATCCGCGACGTGCCGTCGGCGGTGATCTGCCCGGCGTTGGCGATCGGGGTGCCGTTCGAGTCGCGGCAGTTGCCGGGGTCGTCGAGGAAGATCCGCGTCGTGGGCGTCGTGGAGCGGATCTCGAGCGTGCCCGAGTTCTCGAGCTTGATCGAGCAGAACGAGTAGGTCGAGCCGTTGAGGATCGTCCGCCCGTTGCCCCAGACGCGCAGCGTGCGCTTGCCGGCGTCGTAGGTCACGCCGCCGGTGGTGCTGAACAGCACGGTGCAGCTGAGCGTCACCAGCGTCGTCGCGTCGACACAGCTGTCGGTCCGCAGGGCGTTGTCGTTGGCGGTCGGCGCCGTCCCCTGGTCGACGAGCGGCAGGGTGAACGGCTGGCAGGCCGCTCCGGCCGCGCCGGCGGGCACGACCCCACTGACGCGCTTGCCCGGCCCGGCCGCCGCGTTGCCGGCGATCACGTTGAGCCCGGTGCCGGTGATGTCGCCGTTGGCGTTGACGTCGCCGAGCACGCGCGCCGTGTCGCGCATCGTGAGCGCCTGGGTGGTGGAGCCGGACTGGACCGCGGCCCCGGACAGCAGCGAGACCGCTGACCGCAGGCGCGCTGTGACCCGCCGGACCGCCGTCCCCGAGCGCCCGACGGCGACGATCTGACGATCGAGGTTCAACAGCCCGCCGGTGCCGCAACTGGTGGCGCCGGCGCGCGCGAGCTGGGACACCCGGTAGGTGAACGTGGCGCCGTCCCCCGCGCTCTCCGGCGAGGTCTCCGGGCACCAGCGGCGCCCGGACGCGTCGGTGGGCCCGAGCAGGTTCAGCGGCGCGGCGTCGATCCCGCCGGCGACGGTGCCGTTGGAGACGATGCACTGCTGGCTGGCGATCTGATCGGGATGCAGCGGGTCGATCTTCAGCGTCCCGCCGAGGTCGAGGCGCTCGAGCCGGAACGTCGCGACGTCGATCGCCGCATCGGCGGCCTGCAGGGCGCGCTTGATGCCGGACTGCTTGCCGGTGACGCGCAGCGAGCCGACGGCCTCCTGGAGCGCGACGCCGCCCAGGATGATCATCAGCATCAGCGACAGCATCGCGACGGCGAGGCTGATCCCCTCCTCGCCGCGCAGGCGAGCCCGCCGGGTCACTGGAACTCCTTGCCCGTCGTCGTCGTCAGGGTGACGCGGCTCTGATACGCCGCGTGGTCATAGAGGAGGTCGAGGTCGGCGCCGGAGTCCTTCGGCACGCGCAAGCTCACCAGCAGCCGCTCGCCCGCCGCCAGCGTGGCGCCGCCGAGGTCGAACCCCAGCGAGAGCTCGGTCGCCTCGGTCGGCCAGCGGGTGAGCGCGAAGTCCGCGTAGCCGAGCACGGCGCCCGTGCTCATGCGGCGCAGCACGACGCACAGGCGGCCGGGGTGGCTGCCGCCGTCCGCGGTGCGCGTCCACAGCGAGACCACGGCGCGCCCGCCACTCGCGGGCGTCTGGAACAGCGCGGCGGCCGGCGGCGTCGCCCAGCTGTGCAGGCTGTAGCGGCGCTGCGCGGACTCGGCGGCCGTGTAGTCCAGCGCCGAGGCCGCCGTGCACGATCCGGCGCGATCGTCGCGGGTCATCGCGAGGCCGCCCGCCGCCGTGCGGGTGACGTCGGTCGAGAAGTCGCGGACCGGGTCGCCGGCAGCGCCCGGGATCGGCGCCAGGGTCATCAGGTCCGGGCGGCCGCTCACGCCGGTCGTGCAGGCGGCGGACGCCAGTGCGCTGCTGTGCGTCGCGTGGTCGGCCGGCGTTGCCCGCACGCTCGCGTCGCAGCGCGTGTCGGTGAGCTGGAACGCCTGCTGCGTGACGGTCGGCACCGGCGCGCCGGCGCCGCCGGCGACGGCCTGGACGACAGGCTGCAGCTGCAGTCCCGCGGTCGCCGTCACCGGCAGCGCGGCGGCCGGGTCGGTCGCGATCGTCGACAGGCGCACCGGCACGCCGGCCTTGCCGGCCACGACCGGCACCACGACCACGGTGAGGCGCTTTGTGTGCGTCGTGCCCGGGCACAGGTCCGGCAGCGCCGCCGCGACCGCGGCGGAGGTCGAGCCGAGGTCGGTCGCGAGCTGGGTCTGGACCTTGGCCGTAACCGCCGGGCAGGCCTGCGCGCGCCAGGTCACGTAGCGGTAGATCCGGCCGCTGATCCCCTGGTAGGTGAAGCTGTCCGGGCCCGGGTCGACCACACCACCGCTGACGAGCGGCTCGCCCGATGCCGGGCTGGTACGCGCGGCCTCGACCGCGGCCTGTGCGGGCGGCGGCCCCGTGAGCGCCAGCTGGGCGTACGCGACCGGGCGCAGCGCCTCGATCTGCTGCTGGCCGACCGAGACCAGCACGGCGCGCACCTGCGAGTCGCGGGCGGCGGCGGAGAAGGCGGTGAACGAGCCGAGCGTCGCCAGCGTGCCGATGCTCAGCACGAGGATCGTCACCAGGATCTCGACCAGCGTCATGCCGTCCTGGCGCCGGATCACAGGAACGTGCTCCGGTTGCGCAGGGCGACGCCGTCGACGAGCAGGATCCGCCGGATCGCCCCGGCGGCGCCGCCGACGTCGAGCCGCAGCTTGATCTGCATCTCGGTCGGGTCGACGTAGTCCGCCGTGGTCTTGCCGGCGGCGGTGACCCGCTGCGGGAAGAAGACGTCCTGGCTCGCGACGCGACCGGCACGGCTCGCCGGGTCGGACTCGAGCGCGCCGACCACGACGGCGGAGGCGGTGAACCCGGGCGCGGCGGGCGGCGGGTAGGCCGTCGACGGGCCCTCGGAGCGGATGCACGCCGTGCCGGAGCAGTCGTAGCGGATGAGCCGCGGGGTGCTGGTGGCCGCGCCTGCGGCCCGTACCGGTGCCTGGAAGTCCACGATGCTCGAGGAGCGGAAGACCACCCACTGCGCCTGGCGCAGCTCGCGGGTCATCCGCTCGAGCCCGATCTGGCCTTGGGACAGGGCCTCGCCGCGGCGCTCGACGTCCTGCTGGCTGCGACCGGCCGATCCGAGGGTGGCGACGATGACGCCGATCAGCAGGATCGCGATGGGCATCGCGATCACCAGCTCGATCATGGTCGATCCCCCCTGGCCCCGGATCAACCGCCTGGCGGGGCGGGAGACGGACACATAACTCCATCGGCCGGTCGCTCCGGTTCTTGAGCGACTGGACAAGCGTCCGAGTGCGCCCCCCGAAACGTCGTGTGCCGGGCAGGCGCCCGGCACACGGTCCGACGAGGCTGTTGCGCGGGCGCTACTCCACGGATTCGACGGCGAGGCCGGCCGCGATGGCCAGCCGCCCGGGGTCCGCCGTGTCGGCCGCGTGGCCGACCACGGCGGCGTCGACCGGCATCCCGAGCGCCGCGGCGAAGGACGCCGCGAAGCCACCGATCACGGCGGCGGGGCCGGTGAGCACGGCGCGCGACACGGTCTCGGAGTTCTGCTGCATCCGGTAGAAGTTGAGCGAGTTGCGGACCGTGTCGGCCAGCTGGTGCACGCCCTCCTCCAGGACCACGCGCGTCGCGGCGACGACCTCGCCGTCGCCGTCGACGGCGTCGAGCGGCGTCTCCAGGCCGACGTGGCCGATCCACTGCTCGGCATGCTCGAGGGTGAGGCCGCGGCGCTCGGCGAGCGTCTGCACGATCGAGTCCAGCCCGCCGGCGGCGGCACGCGTGAACAGGCAGGAGCCGCCGCTGGCGACGGCGACGTTCGTGAGCCCGGCCGCGTGGACGTACAGGACGCCCGCGTCGTCACCGCTGCTGGCCATCGCCCGCACGAGCGCGAAGGCCGACAGGTCGACGCCCTCGATCTTCAGGCCGGCAGCCCGGATCGCGTCGGCGTAGCGCTCGACCATCTCGCGGCGGACGGCCACGACCACGACGCGCGTGCGCGGGCCGCCGGCCGTCTCCACCACGCCGAGCGACCGGTGGTCGAGCACGGCCTCGTCGATCGGCATCGGGATGTGGTCCGGGGCCTCGACCTTGACCGCGCTGGCGATCGCCTTCTCGTCGGTGAGCGGCGGCAGGTCGAGCGTGCGGACCACGATCCGCTGGTTGGCGATGCCCACGCGCAC
>JAXDHL010000054.1:0-2800 GCA_034664525.1 Solirubrobacteraceae bacterium | reverse complement strand
GGCGAGGTCACCGCCAACGGCCGCGCCGCGCCCGTGAGCGAATGGATCCGCTACGAGTCGATCATCAACGTCGCGTTCGCGCTGCAACCCGTCACGTTCATGTGCCCCTACGACGCACGCGAGCTGCCCGAGCACATCATGGCCGGCGCGCGCCGCTCTCACCGTGAGCTGTGTCACGGCGAAGCGGCGTCGCCGAGCGACGAATTCACGGACGTCACGACGCTGCTGCGCGCGTTGGACGCGGAAGGGTTCGACGAGCCGGCTGAGCCGGTGCGCGAGCTCGCCCTCGACGGCGATCTGCATGCGGTACGCGCCTTGATCCTCGGCGAAGCCAAGCGCGCCGGAGTGACGGGCAAGGCGACCCAGGACGCCTTCCTGGCGGTGCAGCAGGTCGTCGCGAGCGTCGTCGGACCGGGCGCGCTGCGGGCCTGGGTCCACGAGGGCCACCTCATCTTCGAGGTCCGCGACAACGGCAGCGGGATCGGCGACCCCTTGATCGGCCAGCTCGCTTCCGACCCGGCATTGACGCTCGAGCCGCGCGGGCTCTGGATGGCCCGGCTGCTTTGCGATCTCGTCGAGGTCCGCACGTCCGAACATGGACTGATCGTGCGTCTGCACGTCTCCGTCACGGCTTGACACCGGCTGTCTCCGTCGTGCTCGCCCTGGGCACCCAAACCAGGCCGGCACCTGCGTGCCTGAAGTAGTCGCGTAGCGCACTAGAATGCTAGTGTGCGGCGCGGTCCGACTCGCAGCCATGCCGTCCGAACATTCCCCTCCTCGCACAGCGATCCAGTCCATCACCGACCGGAGTCGCGTGCGCGGGGGCCTCGAGCGGCGCCTCGGTCAGCAGCGTTCGGTCATCGCGCTCGCGCGGCAGGCGCTGCAGGACACGAGCGCCTCGGCGCTGATGGAGGCGGCCGTTGAGGCCGTGGCCGTGCATCTGCCCGGCACGCGGGCGGCGGTGCTCGAAGTGCGCGACGGCGCGTGGGTCCCGCTGGCGTTGACCGCGACGGCCCCGTGGCGCCTTGAAGCGCTGGCGACCGCTGTGGACACGCCGCTGCCGGCCGACATCGTGTCGCGTCCCCTGCTGCTGTCCGGCGACGCCCCCGGGGAGGAGCCGACGCTGGCCGAGGCGTGGAGCGACGCCGGCGTGCGGAGCGCCGCTCTCGCGGGCATCGCCTCGCCCGCAGAGGGCGACGTCGCGGTTCTCGCGGCACTCGACGTCGTTACACGCGAGCGAGACGAGCACGACCTGGACTTCCTGCAGGCGATGGCCGGCGTGCTCGCCGCGGCGGCGAATCGCCGCGGGGTCGAGCGCGAGGTGCGCCACCGCGCGCTGCACGACCATCTGACCGGCCTGCCGAACCGAACGCTGTTCGGCGACCGTCTCGCCCAGGCCGCGGACCGCGCGGCGCGGGAAGGGACCATGGTCGCCGTGCTGTTGCTGGATGTCGACCGCTTCAAGAACGTCAACGATGCCGTCGGGCACGTTGCCGGCGACGAGCTGCTGCGCGGCGTCGCACGGCGGCTCGCGGGCGCCGCCCGGCCCGGCGATACGATCGCGCGCTTCGGCGGAGACGAGTTCGCGGTGTTGGCCGAGGCGATCGCGGGCGAGCTGGAGGCGATCGTGATCGCGGAGGCCCTGCTCGGCGCGCTCGACGAGCCGCTGGCCGTGCACGACCGCTCGGTCATCGCTCGGATGAGCGTCGGCGTGGCCTTGCCGGCCGAGGCGGTCGGCATCAGGCCGGACAACCTCATCCGTGACGCCGGCGTGGCGCTGTCACGCGCAAAGGAGGGAGGCGGTGGCCGTTTCGAGCTCTTCGAGCCGGGCATGCGCCGTCGTCTGCTGCACCGCGTCAATGTGGAGGAGGAGCTGCGCCGGGCCCTGGAGCGCGACGAGATCACGCTCGCGTTTCAGCCCGTGATCGACCTTCGAACGGGTCGGATCGCGAGCCTCGAAGCGTTGCTGCGCTGGGAGCACCCCAAGAGCGGGATCGTGCTTCCGGGGGAGTTCCTGGACGTGGTGGAGACGAGCGGCCTCGCGGGCCCCATCGGCCGGCACATCATCGCGAGCGTCTGCCGGCAGGTCGCCCGCTGGTGTGCGGATCGGACGCTCGCAGTGCCCGAGGTGTCGATCAACATCTCGGCGCGTCAGCTCGCGGAACCCGGGTTCGCCGACGACATCAAGCGCACGCTGCGTCGCAGCGGCCTGCCTCCGGGTCAGATCGCGGTGGAGGTCGCGGAGACCGAGCTCCTCGACGACAGCACCCCGACGACAATGGCGCTGGAGTCCCTGCGCGCACTCGGCGTCCGCATCGTGCTCGACGACTTCGGGACCGGATGGTCGTCGCTGAGTGACCTCAAGCGGTTCCCCATCGCCGGCCTCAAGATCGACCGCGCGCTGATCGGCGGCCTCGCCGACGGCGAGGAGGAGCGCCACATCGTCCGGGCCGTCACCGGGCTGGCGGACGCGCTGGAGCTCTTCGTCGTCGCCAAGGGCGTAGAGACGCCCGCTGTCGCCTATGCCGTCGCCGGGTTGGGCTGCACCCTCGCCCAGGGCTTCTTGTACGCCCATCCCGCGGCGGCGCCGGGGATCGAGGTCATGCTCCGCGAAGGGCTCGATCTGTCCGGAGTGCCGGAACTCGCAGATGCCGCACCGGAGGAGCCCGCCTCGGCGGACGCCGCCATGCCGGCGTCCACGATGGCCCTCAGCGAGGCGGCAGAGGCGCTCGACGTGTCGGCCAGCACGCTACGCCGGTGGGCCGACAGCGGACGGCTGCGCGTCGTGCGCACCGCGGGC
>JAXDHL010000053.1:0-9895 GCA_034664525.1 Solirubrobacteraceae bacterium | reverse complement strand
CGGCGCCGGTGCAGGCCCCGGTCTCGTCCTGCAGCAGCGAGGTGACGAACCACTCCTCGTAGCGGTCGATCTGCTCGTGGAACTTCATCAGCTGCTCGTAGAGCACGTGCAGGAGCGCCTGGCCGGTGATGTCGGCGACGTAGTACGTGCGCGCGGCGGAGGCGCCGCCGAAGGCGCGGGTGCCGAGCTTGCCCTCGTCGTTGCGATGGAACGTGACGCCCCAGTGCTCGAGCTGCAGCACCTCGTTCGGCGCCTCGCGGGTCATGATCTCGATCGCGTCCTGGTCGCCGAGGTAATCGGACCCCTTGACCGTGTCGAACGCGTGCGACTCCCAGGAGTCGTCGGGGTTCAGCGCGGCGTTGATGCCACCCGCCGCGGCGTTGGAGTGCGAGCGGACCGGATGGACCTTGCTCATGATCGCGACCGTCGCTCCGGCGCCGGCCGCCGCCAGGGCGGCGCGCTGACCGGCGAGACCCGCGCCGATGATGAGGACGTCGTGTGATGGCATGAGGGAAAAGCCTACCTCTCACCCTGGGCCCGAAGATGCCTGCCCACCGGCGGGCATCGTCGCAGGGGCGGCGTAGGATGCGCGCCAGATGGCCGAATCCGACCCCGTTCGCGTGATGGTCATCGACGACCAGTCCGACGTGCGATTCCTGGTGGGACTGATCGTCGGCGACCACGACGACCTCGAGCTGGTGGCCGAGGCCGACGGGGCCGAATCGGCGCTCGCGGCAATCGCCGGCGCCGCCCCCGACGTCACGCTTTTGGACGCCCGCATGCCGATCGTGGACGGTTTCGAGCTCGCCCCGCAACTGATCGCACGGGTTCCGACGATGCGCATCGTGCTGCTCACCTCGATCGTCGACGACGTCATCCGCGAGCAGGCGCGGGCGGCCGGCGCGCACGCCTGCGCGTCCAAGGCGGACTTCGACGCGCTGCCGGACCTGATCCGCGAGCTCGCCGCGCGCTGATACACGCGCGCGATCACCGCGCGGGCAAGAAGATCCGAGTCAGCCGGGGGCGAGACGCGTCCGCAGCGCCCGGGCGACGCTCTCGGCGGTCACCACGCCGCGGAGCCGACCGTCGGCGTCGACGGCCATCAACGCGCCGAGACGGCGCAGCGGCTCGCTGGTCAGCAGCGTCTCCAGCGACACGTCGTCGCGCACGCGGCCGTCCTGGTCGACGCCGGTGATCTCACGGATGGGCAGCCCGGCATTGGCGCCCTCGGCCGCCTCCATGATCGGGACCCGGAACGCGCGGCCGACGTAGCCGCCATCGCGTTCGGTGACCGCGAACCAGTCGTAGCCGTGGTAGCGCAGGAAGAACTCCTCGTAGGCGGTGACGGTGGGGACGTCGGCCGGGATCGCCACCGGGTCCGGATCCATGATGTCGGCGACCGTCACGCCCTCGAGGCGCTCGGTGAACGCGGTCTGCACGGCGGCGGAGCGGGCCTGGGTGCCGAGCAGGTAGCCGAGCACCATCGTGTAGATGCCGTTGAAGGTGTCCCCGCGGGAGATCCAGAACAGGCCGGCCCCGATCAGCAGCCAGGAGAACGCCCGGCCGAGGGTGGCGGCGGCGCGCATGGCCCGGTGGCGGTCGCCGGTGAGCCGCCACACCAGCGCGCGGGCGATCCGACCGCCGTCGAGCGGATAGGCCGGGATGAGGTTGAACGCGAGCACGACCACGTTGGCGAGCACGAGCGAGGCGACCAGCTCGATCCCGATCGAGAACGACGTGCCGGCGGAGAACGTGGCCGCATCCCACAGGCGCTGCCAGCCCGCGATCGCCGCGCCGATCGCGATGCCGACCGCGATCACCAGCAGCGTGGCCGCCGGGCCGGCCGCGGCGACGCGGAACTCGGCGCCGGCCGTGCGCGGCTCGGAGCGCATGTGCATCAGCCCGCCGAACAGGAACAGGTCGATCCCGTCGACCTCGATCCCCTCGCGCCGCGCGGCCAGCGCGTGCCCCATCTCGTGGAAGATGATCGACCCGAAGAACAGGAAGGCGGCCGCGACGGCAGCGGCGTAGATCGTCGTCGTATCGGCCTGCACCGACGACCGGAAGTTCTGCTGGAAGAAGAAGATGACCAGGAACAGAACGAGCAGCCAGGAGTAGTCCGCGCCGACGCGGATGCCGAAGAGGCGGGCGAGCTGAAGGGATCCGCGACGGCCGGACATCTGTGGTCATGGTGGCATAGCCTGCTTCGCCTCATGGCCAAGATCAAGGTGAAGAACCCCATCGTGGAGCTTGATGGGGACGAGATGACGCGGGTCATCTGGTCCTTCATCAAGGACAAGTTGATCCTCCCGTACCTCGACGTCGACCTGAGGTACTTCGACCTCGGCATCGAGCATCGCGACGAGACCGACGACCAGGTCACGGTCGACGCGGCGAACGCCATCAAGGAGCACGGCGTCGGCGTCAAGTGCGCGACGATCACGCCCGACGAGGCGCGCGTGGAGGAGTTCGACCTCAAGCGGATGTACCGCTCCCCGAACGGGACGATCCGCAACATCCTCGGCGGCGTGATCTTCCGTGAGCCGATCGTGATCGACAACATCCCGCGCCTCGTGCCGGGCTGGACGAAGCCGATCATCGTCGGCCGCCATGCATTCGGCGACCAGTACCGCGCCGAGGACACCAAGATCCCGGGCAAGGGCAAGCTGCAGCTGAACTTCGTGCCCGAGAACGGCGGCGACCCGATCCAGATCGACGTCTTCGACTTCCCGGGCGCCGGCGTCGCGATGGCGATGTACAACCTCGACGAGTCGATCCGCGACTTCGCGCGCGCGTCGATGCGCTACGGCCTGGACCGCGGCTACCCCGTCTACCTGTCGACCAAGAACACGATCCTCAAGGTCTACGACGGGCGCTTCAAGGACCTCTTCCAGGAGATCTTCGACAGCGAGTTCAAGCAGGACTTCGATGCCGCGGGCATCACCTACGAGCACCGGCTCATCGACGACATGGTCGCCGCCTCCCTGAAGTGGGAGGGCGGCTACGTCTGGGCCTGCAAGAACTACGACGGCGACGTCCAGTCCGACACGGTCGCGCAGGGCTTCGGCTCGCTCGGCCTGATGACCTCGGTGCTGATGACGCCCGACGGTGAGACCGTCGAGGCCGAGGCCGCGCACGGCACCGTCACCCGCCACTTCCGCCAGCACCAGCAGGGCAAGCCGACGTCCACCAACCCGATCGCCTCGATCTTCGCGTGGACCCGCGCACTGCAGCACCGTGGCCGCATGGACGACACGCCCGAGGTCTCGGAGTTCGCCGCCACGCTCGAGCGCGTGTGCGTGGAGACGGTCGAGAGCGGAAAGATGACCAAGGACCTCGCCCTCCTGGTGGGCGACGACCAGGAGTTCCTCACCACCGAGGAGTTCCTGGACGCGATCGATCAGAACCTCCAGAAGGAGATGCAGAACTGATGCCCAAGGCCGTCAAGAGAGTCGTCGTCACCGGCGCCGCCGGTCAGATCGGCTACGCCGCGCTGTTCCGGATCGCGTCCGGCCAGATGCTCGGCCCCGACACCGCCGTGCACCTCGTCCTGCTCGAGGTCCCGCAGGCGGTCAAGGCGGCCGAGGGCACCGCGATGGAGCTCGTCGACTGCGCGTTCCCGTTGCTGGCCGGCCTCGACATCTACGACGACGCCGACCGGGCGTTCGACGGCGCGAACATCGGCCTGCTGATCGGCGCGCGCCCGCGCACGAAGGGCATGGAGCGCGCGGACCTGCTCGAGGCCAACGGGGCGATCTTCAAGCCGCAGGGCGAGGCGATCAACAAGGGCGCCGCGGACGACATCAGGGTCCTCGTCGTCGGCAACCCGGCCAACACCAACTCGCTGATCGCGCGCACGCACGCGCCCGACGTCCCGGCCGAGCGCTTCACCGCGATGACGCGCCTGGACGAGAACCGCGCGGTCGCCCAGCTCGCGAACAAGCTCGGCGTCGGCGTGGAGGAGATCCAGGATCTCGTCGTGTGGGGCAACCACTCGCCGACGATGTTCCCCGACCTGTTCAACGCGAAGGTCGGCGGCAAGCCCGCCGTCGAGGCCGTCGACGACATGGCGTGGTACGAGGACGAGTACCTGCCGCGGGTCGGCAAGCGCGGCGCCGAGATCATCGAGGCGCGCGGGGCGTCCTCGGCGGCGTCGGCCGCCAACGCGGCGATCGACCACGTGCGCGACTGGATGCTCGGCGCCGACGGGCTGCGCTCGATGGTCGTCCCGACGACGGGCGCCTACGGCATCGAGGAGGGCCTGCAGTGCTCGCTGCCGGTCCGCGTGTCCGGCGGCGAGTACGAGATCGTCGAAGGGCTCGAGATCCACCCGTTCGCGCAGGAGAAGATCGACAAGACGGTCGCCGAGCTCCAGGAGGAGCGCGACGCCGTCCAGAAGCTCGGGCTGGTCTAGGCCCTACGCCGCGGCCTGGGCGAATGATGCATCCATGGGATGGATCGTTCGCCCGGCGCGCTCGCGCAGGATCACGGTCCCGCCGCGCGACGGCGTGATCGTGATCATGCGCCGGCGGGCCTTCTCCGGCGCGCCGGCCGCGGTGACCTCGAAGCGCGTGAACGCCTCCCGCAGCACGACGCGCATCTCCAGCAGCGCGAACGACGCGCCGAGGCAGCGCCGCCGGCCGCCGCCGAACGGGATCCACGTGTACGTCCCGGGCTTCGTGTGCAGGAAGCGGTCCGGCCGGAAGGCGTACGGCTCGGGGTAGATCTCGGGGTCGTGATGGATCAGCTGGGCGCTCGCGATCAGCACGCAGCCCGGCGGGTAGGTGTGCCCGCCGATCGTGATCGGCTTCATCACGCGCCGCGGCTCCGGGTTGGGCAGCACCGGCCGGCAGCGCATCACCTCGTTGATCGCCGACTCGAGGAACGCGGCGTCGTCGCGGTCGGCCAGCCGCTCCTGGGCGCCGCGGTCGCGGGCCAGCAGCTCGAACGCGAACGCGAGCGAGGACGCGGTCGTCTCGTGACCGGCCACGAGCGCGGTCAGCAGTTCGTCGCGGATCTCCTCGTCGGTCATCGGCGAGCCGTCCTCGTGCGTGGCCGCCAGCAGCATCGACAGCACGTCGTCGCGCTCCTCGCCGGCGGCGCGGCGCTCGGCCATCAACGCGAACAGCAGCCGGTCGGCGTCCTCGCGGTCGCGCATGAACTTCGCGAAGCTGCGCCGGCCGAGCCGGCTGTCGCGCGCCTGCGGGAACAGCGACAGCGGCGAATCGCCGAACGACAGCATCGCCGTCAGGCGGGGGCGCAGCTCGTCGAGCTGCTCACCCTCGTCGAGCCCGAAGACCGCGCGCAGGATGATCTCGAGCGTCAGCTCCTGCATCCGCGGGTGCAGGGCGACCGGCTCGTCGCGCGGCAGGCGCTCCAGCGCGTTCACGCTGAGCTCGGTGATCAGCCCGGACAGGCGCTGCATCTTGTCGCCGTGGAACGCCGGCAGCAGGAGCTTGCGCTGCTCCATGTGCGGGCCTTCGTCGAGCAGGATCACCGAGTGCGTCCCGACCACGGGCTCGAGCAGGACCGCCCCCTCGCCGGGGTGCAGGACGTCGGGCGGCGCGGTGAACAGCTCGCGCACGTCGGCGGGGTCGGAGAGGATCACGAACGGCGACTGGCCGGTCAGGCGCAGCGTGAAGCGCTTGCCGTGGCGGCGGCGCAGGCGCTCGACGTAGGCCGTCGGCCGGCTCCACCAGCCGAGCGTCTGGATCGGGGTCGGCATGCGCGACCCGCGCGGCAGCTGCTTCAGCACGTCGTCGGGCCCCGCAGCGTCACTGACGGATGTGCCAGCCGCGGCCGGACTTCGACACCAGGCCCTGCTCCTGCAGGTCCGGGACCACCCGGTAGAGGTAGTTCTGCTTGATGCCCATCGCCTCCGCCAGCTCCGGGATGGTGATGCCGGGCTGGTTGCGGATCTGCTCGAGCGCCTGCTGGGCGCGCTGGCCTGAGCCCTTGGGGCGGCCGCGGCGGCCGCTGCCGGTGCCGGCGGGCTTGGGGCGGGCGGCAGCGCGCGGCTTGGCGGCGCTCGGTCGCGAGCGGCCGCCGCCGCCGCCGCCGTTGGCCGGCACGCCGGCGAGCGCGCGCTCGGCGGCCTCGAGCCGGTGGTACTCGTCGACCTGCGGGCGGAGCTCCTTCAGACGGGCCTGGATCTCCCGCCGTTTCTCTTCCAGGAAGTCGGTCATGTCGGCGAGCTTACCGTGAGAACCCGGAAAATCCCTGAAAAAGAACTTAACTGGTCGAATTGCGCTCCACGAGCGCCTTCAGTCGCTGCAAGGACTTCTTGGCCTCGCGCTCCGGCAACCCGCCCACCAGCACCTTGCTGGCGGTCGATCCGAGCACCCCGCCGGGGGCCTTGAACTGGTTCTCGTAGTGGAACTGCGTTCCCCCGTTTCCGTCGGGACGCAGGCCGTATTCGGTGCGGGCGTGTGAGCGCATCGGACCGCGTCCCTCCCATACCGCCTTCTCGGCGTCACTGCACTCCTCGAGCGTCCACTTCACCCTGAACGACGCGCCGCGCAGGCACAGGGTCTGTTCCATCTTCATCCCCTCACGGGGCGGACCGGAGTCGTGGGAGTTCAGCTTCCGGTGAATCGTGACCCAGTCTCCGAAACGGTCCGGGTCCATGACCACCTCCCACACCCGCTCGGGCGGGGCGTCGATCTCGATGTCGGCGACGACCGGAGCGCTCATCGGGCACGGACCTCCTCGCGGGCCTCCCACTCGCGCAGCGCACGCTCGACGGCGGCGTCGAAGGTGTGCAGGTGCACACCGAAGGCGCCGGCCGCCGCGTCGTCGCGCGGCAGGAGGTCGGATTCCAGGGACTCCATCAGTGGTTCGATCAGGCCGACGTCCTCGCCGGCCAGCGCCGCGGCGACCGGTGCGGCGATTGGCGTCAGGCTGAACCCGAGGCCGATGCGGGGCCGGGCCACCAGCATGTGGTCGGCGATGCGCTCGATCATCTCCCCGTAGGTCAGCACGTCCGGGCCGGCGATGTCCCACGCCCGGCCACCGAGCTCGTCCGGCGCGCCGGCGGCGGCCAGCAGGAACGCGTTGACGTCGCGGCCGTCGATCGGCCGCGTGCGGTTGTCGCGCCAGGCGGGCAGCGCCATCACCGGCAGGCGCTCGACCAGCCGGACCAGGAAGCGGAACGAGCGCGAGGCCGCGGAGATGACGATCGACGCCCGGAAGGCGATCGAGGACGGCACCGCCTCCAGCAGCGTCGCCTCGACGGCCAGCCGCGAGCCGAGGTGGCGCGAGACGCGCGCCCCCGGGTTCGACGGGACGGGACCGCCGAGGTAGACGATGCGCCGCGTGCCGGCGTTGCGCGCCGCCTCGGCGAAGGTCTCCGCGGCGCGCCGCTCGGCGGCGTCGAATGCCCCGTTCGCGGCCCCCTCCATCGAGTGGATGAGGTAGTAGGCGACGTCGACGCCGTCGAGCGCCGCGTCGAGCCCGCGGCCGCTGCCGGCGTCGCCCTCGACCACGTCGTCGACCTCGACGCGCACGCGCGCCGCGTTGCGGGTGAAGCCGCGCACCTCGTGCCCGGCCGCGCGGAGGGCCGGGGCGAGATCGGCTCCGATCGAGCCCGTGATGCCGGTGACGAGTGTGCGCATAGGTCAGATCTCAGCCGTAGAGGATCACGTCCAGCGACCTGGGGGCGTGGACGCCGAGCAGCAGGCGCTGCTCGATGTCGGCGGTACGGCTGGGACCGGCGGCGAAGACCACGTTGGCCGGAGCCCTGCCGCCGGGGGCGAACCAGCGTAGGAGGGCCTCCTCCATCGTGGCCACGAGCCGCTCGCGGAGCAGCAGCGCGATCTGGCGGTCGGGCAGCAGGCCGGCGGCGCGCGGGCGCCCGGGACCGTGGGCGAACGCGATCGCCCCGGTGGCGGCCACGGCGGCGTCGGCCACGATCAGCGACCACACCGCGTCGGCCGCGGGCGCCTCGGCGCCGCCGATCCCGTCGAGCACCGGGTCGGCCCAGCGCGCGACGGTGCGCCCCCCGACGAGCGCCGTCGCGATCCCCCGCGCGTCGCGCAGGTTGCCGGCCTCGTACAGCGTGCCGCCGAGGCCCTCGAGGCGCGCGCGGAAGTCACCGACCACCGCGCACCCGCTTCCAGCGCGCGTGGAACGGCTCGGTGGCGGGCGCCCGCGCGTCACGCTCGTCGGTCCAGCCGGAGAACGGCGCCGGCGCCGCGGACAGCCAGCCGCCGGCCGCGCGCCACAGCGGCTTCAGCGCCTTGCCGGCGGTGGCGGCGGTCGCCCGGTAGGCCGACGGGCGCGACCACAGCCGCCCCCAGGCCTCCCAGAACGCGCGCTCCCCGTCGGGGTGGCGGGCCTGCGCCCGCAGCGTGACCAGGTGCTCGTCGAGCGGAATCCCGACCGGGCACGCGTCGGTGCACGCGCCGCACAGCGACGACATCCAGGGCAGCTCGTCGCTCGGCGGCGCCGAGCCCTCCAGCGCGGGCGTGAGCACGGCGCCGATCGGGCCGGGGTAGGCGGCGCCGTAGGCGTGGCCCCCGACCTGCCGGTAGACCGGGCAGACGTACAGGCAGGCGCCGCAGCGGATGCAGTGCAGCGTGGACTCGAGGTCGGTCCCGAGCAGCGCCGAGCGGCCGTCGTCGACGAGCACGACGTGAAGCTCGTCGGGACCGTCGTCGTCGTCGGAGACCCCGGTGACGAACGACGTGTACGTCGCCGCCGGCCGCCCGTGCGACGCCAGCGGCAGCATCTGGACGAGGTGGGCGGCGCCGGCCCAGTCGCGCACGACCTTCTCGATCCCCATCACCGCGATGTGCACGCGCGGCAGCGACGAGCACATGCGGATGTTGCCCTCGGACTCGACGAGGATCAGCGTGCCCGACTCGGCCACGGCGAAGTTCACGCCGGTGATCCCGACGTCGCCGTCGAGGAACGCCTGGCGCAGCGTCCGGCGGGCGTGGTCGAGCAGCGCGCGCGGGTCATCTGAGCCCACCCCGAACAGCTCGGCCACGCGCGCGGCGCTGACGTGCACCGCGGGGGCGAGGATGTGCGAGGGCCGCTCGCCGAGCAGCTGGACGATGTACTCGCCCAGGTCGGTCTCGACGGCTTCGATGCCGGCGTCCTGCAGCGCCCCGGCGAGCCCGAGCTCCTCGGTCAGCATCGACTTCGCCTTCACCGCCCGGGTCAGCCCGCGCTCGGCGCACAGGCGCACGACCGTCCGGCGCGCGTCGTCGGCGGTCGCCGCCCGGTGGACCGTCCCGCCCGCCGCCTCGAAGCCGGCCACGAAGGTCTCCAGCAGCTCGGGCAGGTGGCGGACGGCGTCCTCGCGGATCGCGGTCGCCCGCGCGCGCCAGGCCGGCCAGTCGACGCTCGCGGTGGCGCGCTCGCGGTTGGCGGCCCAGTTGGCGGCGGCCCGGTGGAGGTTCGGCGTGACGGCCGGGTCGGGCGAGCGGCGCGGCGCGTGGTGGACCCTCACAGCCGACCGTCCGGCTCGAGCAGGTCGACCAGGTGGTGGACGGCCAGGTCCAGCCCGCGCCGGCGCGCGCGGCCCTCGAGGTGCATCAGGCAGCCGGGATCGGTGGAGACGATCGCGCGGGCGCCCGCCTCCAGCGCCCGGTCGAGCTTCTCATCGGCCATCGCCGCCGACACCGCCGCCACCTTGACCGCGAACGTCCCGCCGAAGCCGCAGCACAGGTCCGCGCGGGCCGTTTGCACCACCTGGCAGCCGGTGACACCGGCCAGCAGCGTGCGCGCCGCGCCCGCCGCGCCCAGACCGCGCAGCAGGTGGCACTCGTCATGCCACGCCACCGGCGTGACCACGTCACCAGCCACCCCCGGGTAGCGGCCGCCGACGTCGCTGCGGCCCAGATCGTCGACCACGAAGCTCGCCAGGTCGCGCACGCGGTCGGCGACGCGC
>JAXDHL010000052.1:0-2549 GCA_034664525.1 Solirubrobacteraceae bacterium | reverse complement strand
GTGATGTCGTAGCCCCACGGCCGGATCGCCGTGGCGGCCATGACGTCGTCGACGGCCGGTGCGAAGCGGCGGATCAGCGGCAGGTCGTGCGTCGCGAGGCTGAGGATGCCGTCGGTGATCATCGCGGCGTCCGCGAGGGGCGCGGGGTCGCCGCCGGGCTGCGCGTGCATCTCGGTCGCGAGGTCGACGAACCGCTCGTTGGGCGGCAGCACGATGACCGACCGGACGAGCCGTGCGGTCTCGGCGAGGCCACCCCAGTCACTCGCCGCGGCGCTGACCGCGGGGTCGTAGACGTGCATCGTCCCGACGACCACCGGGACGCCGCTGCTGCGCGACGCGGCAACGATCCGATCGGCGCCGTCATCGTCGACCGCCAGCGGCTTCTCGCACAGGATCGCCCGCTTGCCGGCCGCGCAGGCCGCCTCGACCTGCTCGGCATGGAATCGATGCGGGCTGCAGATGGCCACCACGTCGACCTGCGGATCGGCGAGCAGCGCGTCGACGTCGGTCGTCCAGCGCGTGTCTGCGCGGGCGGCCACGGCGGCGGCCACGGCGGGGTCGACGTCCATCACGTGGGCGACGTGCAGGCGGTCCTTGACGGTGGCCAGCACGGGTAGGTGAATCGCCTGCGTCACCGGTCCGGCGCCGACGATGCCGACGCCGAGCGTCACGCCCACGCGATCGTGCCGTTCTCGAGTGTCCGGCATCCGCCGGCAAACCTAGCCACAGGGTCACGCCGAGGGCGCCAGCCGCTCTGCGAGATAGGCCAGCCCGTGCGGATAGCGGTAGTCGATGCCGCCGTGCGCCGCCTCGAAGATCTCGCAGGCGACGTCGGTGACGCCGATCTCGGCGAGCGCGTCGCGGAACGCCAGCGCACCGAGCTCGAGGTACCACTCGTCGCGGGTGCCGCCGTCGAGGTAGATGGCGCGCAGTCCGCTCAGGGCGCCGGCGTGCTCGGGCACCATGCGCACCGGATCCCACGCCAGCCAGCGCGCCCAGACGTCATCGACCAGGCGCCCGGTGCGGAGGTCGAACGGGAGGTGCACGGTGCCGTCGTCGCCGGCCGAGAACGCCGCCGCGACACCGTACGTGAGGACCAGGTCGCCGTCGGTCGGCTTGCTCATCGGCGGTCGCGATGCGAAGTCCTCCCAGAACCGCTCGTAGGACCCGTCGTACTCCCGCAACGCGCGCACCGCCTTGCCGAAGCCCGAGATGTAGCAGAGCTCGTACAGCGCATCGCCCGCATGGCTGGCCAGCCCGCCGAACAGGTCCGGGCGCAGCATCGGCGTGATCATCGCCCCGAACCCGCCGCTCGACTTCCCGGCGATCCCGCGGTGCGCTGACGCCGCGAGCGTCCGGTATCGCGCGTCCACGAACGGGACCACCTCGTCGCACAGGTACGAGTGATAGCGGCCCGTGCCGGGCGAGTCGACGAACTGGCTGCCGCCGTACGCCGTCCACGCGTCGACGAACACGAGCACGCACGGCGGCGCGCCCCCCCCGGAGAACAGCGCGTCCGCCGCCTCGGGGAACGTCGGGCGGAACGGCGAGCGGTTGTGCCACATCGGCCCGGCGCCCGTGTAGCCCTGGATCACATAGACCGACGGATACCGACGCTCGGGATCGTCGTCGTAGCCGGGCGGCAGGTAGACCTCGACGGGACGGTCGGCCGGATCGCCGAGCGGATTGTCCGCCAGCAGGTCGCTGGCGATCGTCTGCCGCTCGACGCGGCCGGCGAGATTCCCCGCGTAGGCGTGGGGATACGCGGACCAGCGGATGAAGGGCTCGGGCACGCTGCGACGCTATCGCGCGCTACGGCGCGCTTCCCCCGTAGCCGTGAGTCCTTTTGCCAGCATTAATGGTCCCGGGGGACAGCGCGCGGGGGCCACGAGGACGCCAGCATCGTCACTCACACCGACGGGGCCGAGTTGCACGACAGCACGCGGTCAATCACTGACAGGCGGCAGCCCCGGCCGTCCCCGGATCAGGAGGTACTACCACTATGTCCCGACGAAAGCCCCTGGCTGCATTGGCGGCCGTCTCGGCCGCCGTCGCCGTTGCGATGCCGGCGAGCGCGAGCGCCGCGCCGATCGCCCCGATCGCGTACGCGCCGCCGGCCCTCCTCTGCCAGTCGCTGGTCCTCCAGCTGCGGGCCGCGCAGGCGGTGGGGAATCCCCTGCTGGCGGATCTGCTCGGCCAGACCCTGATGGACATCGGCTGCGGGGGCGCGGCCATCTAGATGTGTCGTGGCGCGGGGGCGCGACGCCCCCGAGCCCGTCGCCGAGTCCGGCCGTCAGGCCGCCTCGGCGATCGGCATCCGCAGCGGGCGCAGCGCGGCTTCGACGCGCGCGAGCTCGTCGAGCATCGCGCCGGCGGCCTGCACCATGATGTCGTTGGCGCGCACGCGCCCGTCCTCGCCGAGGAACTGCGGGAAGAACGGGATGCTCACCGCCTCGACCACCGGGACCATCTTCAAGGTCGTCACGACCTGCGTGAGCTGGTGGACGGCGCGCGTGCCGGCGGACACGCCGCCGTAGGAGACGAAGCCG
>JAXDHL010000051.1:0-4897 GCA_034664525.1 Solirubrobacteraceae bacterium | reverse complement strand
CTCGCGCACCTCCGCCCGGTCGTCGTCGGTGGTGACCGGCGTGATCCGGTCGACCATCGAGTTCGGGAAGCGCACCTCGCGCTCGACCCACGCGCCGAGCTCGGGGTCGCGCAGCTGGGCGAAGGCGGTGAACACCCGCCGCGCCAGGTCGCCGTTGCCCTGGAGGTTGTCGCAGGACATCACGGTGAACGGGACCAGGCCGCGCTCGCGGCGCCGGCGCAGCGCTTCGGTGATGAGGCCGAACGCGGTCCGCGGCACCGCGTCCGGTTCGAGGTCGTGGGCGACGTCGGGGTTCGCCGCGTCGAACTCGCCGGTGACGTGATGGATGTTGTAGCCGCCCTCGGTGACCGTGAGCGAGACGATCCGCGTCGACTCGGCGGCCATCCGCTCGATCACCGCCTCGGGGTCGTCGGGGGCGAATTGGTACTCGGTGATCGCTCCGATGATCCGCGGCTCGTAGGTCCCGTCGCTGTGCTTGAGGACCAGCGTGTACAGGCCGTCCTGGGCGTCGAGCACCTCCTGCATCCGCCGGTCGGACGGCATCACGCCGACGCCGCAGATCGCCCAGTCGAGCCCCATGCCCTCGTTCATCAGGCGGTCCTGGTACATCGCCTGATGGGCCCGGTGGAAGCCGCCCACCCCGAAGTGCACGACGCCGACGGTGAGCCGGCTGCGGTCATAGCCGGGGATCGGCACGTGCTCGGCGTGCGAGGCCAGCGTGTCGGTGCGCAGCGGCGTCACGGTCGCCCCTAGTACAGCGTGTAGCCGCCGTCCACGACGAGCGTCGCGCCGGTCATGAAGCTCGAGGCGTCGCTGGCCAGGAACACGAGCGCCGGACCGAGTTCATCCGGCAGCGCGTAGCGCTGCATCGGCGCGTCCTCGATCCAGCGGGCGCGGAATTCGGGCTGGTCGACCGGGGCCATCTCGGTCTTGGTATAGCCCGGAGCCAGCGCGTTGACGCGCACGCCGAACGGCGCCCACTCCGCGGCCAGCGACTTCGTGAGCTGGTGGACCGCCGCCTTGGAGGCGTTGTAGGCCGGTTGCATCTGCGGGCGGTTGACGATCTGCGCGGAGATCGAGCCGATGTTGACGATCACGCCGCCGCCGTTGTCGACCATGTGGCGCCCGAACGTCTGGCTGCAACGCCAGAGGCCGTTGAGGTTGACGTCGATCACCGCGTCCCACTCGGCATCGGTCACCTCCAGCGCCGGCCGGTGCACGCAGGCGCCGGCGTTGTTGACCAGGACGTCGACCCGGCCGTGCCGGCCGACGATCGTGTCGAGCGCGCGGCGCACGTCGTCGCCGTCGCGCACATCGAGGTGCTCGGTATCCACGGCGGCCCCGATCCGCTCCGCCGTCGCCCGCGAGCGGTCCTCGTCGCGGGCGGCGATCACCACGGTCGCCCCGACGTCGACGAGGCTCTGGACCCAGGCCTCGCCCAGGCCGCGGTTGCCGCCGGTGACGACCGCGACCTTGCCGCTGAGGTCGAAGGTGTCGAGCACGCTCACGAGCAGTCCCCTCGATCGTGATGTACCCGCCGGACGCCCTTGTGAGCCACAACGATGGCAAATCGTCCCGCGCCTATTGAAAGCCGCGCCGCGCGCGCCACCCTGTGTCGTGGGGACAGCCCAGAGACATCGGGGAGAGAAATGGCTGGAATCGAGCTGCAACGGGTCACCAAGCGGTATCCCGACGGCACCGAAGGGGTCAAGACCCTCGACCTCGACATCGGCGACGGCGAGTTCATGATCCTCGTCGGACCGTCGGGCTGCGGGAAGTCCACCGCCCTGCGGATGGTCGCCGGCCTCGAGGAGATCACCGACGGGGATCTGCTGATCGGCGGACGGCGCGTCAACGAGGTTCCGCCGAAGGACCGCGACATCGCGATGGTCTTCCAGAACTACGCGCTGTACCCGCACATGACCGTGCGCGAGAACATGGGCTACGCGCTGAAGAAGCGCAAGATCCCGCGCGACCAGGTCAACCGCAAGGTCGAGGAGACGGCCGAGACGCTCGACCTCACCGAGCACCTCGACCGCAAGCCGGGGACGATGTCCGGCGGCCAGCGCCAGCGCGTCGCCATGGGCCGCGCCATCGTGCGCGAGCCGCAGGCCTTCCTGATGGACGAGCCGCTGTCGAACCTCGACGCGAAGCTGCGCGTGCAGATGCGCGGCGAGGTCGCCCGGTTGCAGAAGCGGCTCGGCACGACCACGCTCTACGTGACGCACGACCAGACCGAGGCGATGACGCTCGGGGACCGTGTCGCGGTGATGCGCGGCGGCCACCTGCAGCAGGTGGGGCCGCCGAAGGAGCTCTACCTCGACCCGGTCAACCTCTTCGTCGCCGGCTTCATCGGCTCGCCGGCGATGAACTTCATGGCCGCCCGGCTCGAGGGCGACAAGCTGAAGCTGCCGTTCGGCGACGTGCCGCTCGAGGGACGCCTGCGCGAGCGGCTGGAGCGCAACGGCGACGCGTCCAAGCGCGACGTCATCGCCGGCATGCGACCCGAGCACTTCGAGGACGCGCGGTACGCCCACGACGTCGAGCACCCGCTGAAGTTCAAGGCCAAGATCGACGTCGTCGAGGAGATGGGCTCCGAGCTGTACGCGTTCTTCCAGGTGCACGCCGGAGCGGTGCGGTCGAGCGACCTCGAGGAGCTCGACGCGGACACCGGCGCCGCGGCGCTCGGGCGCGGGGACGACGAGCAGGTGAGCGTCGCCCGGCTCAATGCCGAGAGCGACGCGAAGTCCGGCGGCGAGGCCGAGCTCGTGCTCGACACCGACAAGATCACCCTGTTCGCGCACGACGGCGAGAACCTGATGCTGGAGCACCGATGACCGGGCTCACCCGCCGCCAGGTGCTCGCCCGCGCCGGGGCGGGCGCCGCCACCCTGGCGCTGCCCGGCGCGCTCGCCGCGTGCGGGGGCTCCGGTGGCAGCGCCGCGACGCCCGCCTCGACGGACGAGTGGAAGCAGTTCGCCGGCACCACGATCAACTTCATCTCCGAGAACACCGCGCCGACGTCGGCGATCGCGGCGAACGTCAAGCCGTTCACCGACCTGACCGGGATCAACGTGAAGTTCTCCCAGCTCGAGCTGTCGGCGCTGGTACAGAAGGTGGCGCTGGACTTCGCGTCCGGGATCGGCGCCTACGACGTGGTCTACGCCGACCCGTACCAGATCCTCGCGCCCTACCACAAGGCGCTCGCCCCGCTCAACGAGTTCAACGACGACCCCAACCTCCCGAAGATCCAGGACCTCGCGGACTTCATCCCGACGCAGCTCGACGCCGCCGGCCGCTTCGTCGACCGCAAGACGATCTACACGCTGCCCTACGACGCGCCGACCCTGATCTGGATGTACCGCAAGGACATCTTCCAGAAGCACCGCGGACGGATGCAGCAGGACCTCGGCTTCGATCCGATGCCGAACGCGAACTCGACCTGGGAGCAGTACTACGCGATCTCCAAGTGGATCCGCAAGAACGCCTCCCACGACGTCCCGTACGGGTCCGGCCACCAGGCCAAGCAGCACGACTCGCTGATGAACGACTTCTCGAACGTGCTGTGGGCCTACGGCGGGGATTACTTCAACAACGGCACGGAGGTCGGCCGCTTCGGCTCCGACAACCCCGGCGAGCCGCTGCTGGACCGTCCCGAGGCGATGCAGGCGGCGGACATGTACCAGCGGCTCATCTCCGTCGCCCATCCGGGCAGCAAGAGCTGGGACTGGGACGGCCTGGGCGAGGCGTTCGCGGCGGGGCAGGTGGCGATGGCGCCCGAGTGGCACGAGTTCGCGGCCAGCTTCGAGGCGTCCAAGACGGTCGCGGGGAAGGTCGGCTACGCGCCGCTGCCCAAGGGGCCCAAGCGCCGGGCGGACATGTACGGCGGCACCGGGATCGGCGTCAACGCCGTGTCGCCGAAGGACAAGCAGAAGGCCGCATGGCTGTTCGTCAACTGGGCGACGTCCCCGAAGACGCAGCTGGCGAACCTCAAGAGCAAGGTCGGCGGCGGGACCCCGACGCGCGAGTCGATCTACAAGCTGCCCGAGGTCCGGAAGGCGCGCAACCCGCCGTCGAAGATGCCGAACGTCCTCACCACCGATGCGGTGTTCGAGGCGTGGAAGCCGGAGAACATCGGCCTGCGCCCGAAGATCGCCGCCTGGAACGAGTGCGACACCGTCATCTTCACCGAGCTGTCGAAGATGATCGCGGGGTCGCAGTCGCCCGAGCAGTGCATGCGTAATGCCAAGTCCGGATTCGTCGACGCGATCGACCGCGCCGCCGTGCTGAGGAGGCAATGATGGCCGTCACCACCCGTGAGGCGCCGGCAGCGGCCCGCGGCTACCGCCGCCCGCTGAGCCGGCGCGGGCTCTCGTTCGAGGGCAAGATGCTGTCGCCGGCGCTGCTGATCCTGGCCGCCGTCTCGATCTTCCCGTTCCTCTACATCATCGCGATGAGCTTCTCCTCGGTGCGGCTCATCGGCGGCATCTCGTTCTCGTGGGCCGGACTGGACAACTGGACCCGGCTGTTCAGCGACAGCGCCGTCGGTGCCAGCTGGGTGCGCTCGGTCGTCTACTTCTGCCTGTCCGTCAGCCTCGAGATGTTCCTCGGCATCGCGATCGCGCTCGCGATCTACGAGACCCGGCGCGGGCGCAACGTCATCACCTCGCTGATCCTGATGCCGATGTTCATGGCGCCGGTCATCGTCGGGCTGCTCGGCCGCTTCCTGACCGACTCGACCTACGGCCTCTACGCGTGGGCGCTCGCCAAAGTCGGGCTCTTCCACGGCGACATCCTCGGCGGCACGAAGTCGGCCTTCCTGGCGGTGACGCTGATGGACGTCTGGGAGTGGACGCCGCTGATCGCGCTGATCGTCCTCGCCGGCCTGACCTCGATGC
>JAXDHL010000050.1:0-3463 GCA_034664525.1 Solirubrobacteraceae bacterium | reverse complement strand
GACTTCGCGCCGCCGCAGGAGCTCGAGACCGTCGACGCGGCGGGGGAGTACCACCTCACCCTGCGCGTGCGCGACGGCCTGCAGCGCTACGTGCTCGACCGCCACCCGTTCGACGTGACCGGCTGGGACGGCTACGTCTGGCCGTACACGTTCAACGCCGACGACTTCGAGCCGCGCGCCGGGCGCTTCCACCTGCCGCCGCCCGCCCACCAGACCTTCCAGGGCCAGAACTTCGTCATCTGCACGTTCGCGCCGCGGATGCTCGACTGGGACCCGCAGGCGGTGGCGCTGCCCTACCACCACTCGAACATCCAGTCGGAGGAGGTGATGTTCTACGCCGCCGGTGACTACGCCGCGCGCAAGGGCGTCGACATCGGCTCGATCACGCTGCACCCGTCCGGACTGCCGCACGGGCCGCAACCGGGGGCGGTCGAGAAGTCGCTCGGGGCGACGTCCACGAACGAGCTGGCGGTCATGTGGGACACGTTCCGGCCGCTGCAGCTGACCACGCTGTGGCACGAGCTCGACGACCCGAGCTACGCCTACAGCTGGAACCCGGACCGCTACGCCGACGCGGTCGCCGCGCGTGGCTGACGCGTACGGCGTCGTCGCCGACCGCGACGGCGCCCGGTTCAGCGTCGCCCGGGACGGCGCGCACGCGATCGCGCTCGCCCCGCTCGCGCACGCCGGCGTGCTGGACGTGCCCACGTCGACGTTCGACGAGCCGGCGCTGAACCGCTTCGTCGCGCTCGGCCACGAGGCGTGGACGGTCGTGCGCGAGCGCCTGGAGGGGATCGACGCCCCGCGGATCGCGCTCGCGGAGCTGACGCCGGTCATGCCGGTCACGATCCGCGACTACGTCGACTGCTACTCGAGCCTCGAGCACGCCACGAACGTCGGCCGCCTGTTCCGCCCGGACGCCGAGGACCCGCTCCCCCCGGCCTGGCGTCACCTGCCGATCGCCTATCACGGCCGCGCCGGCACGATCGTGGTCTCCGGCACGCAGGTGCGCCGCCCCTACGGGATCCGCGGGCCCGGCGACCACGGTCCCGAGCGCCGGCTGGACGTCGAACTCGAGCTCGGCCTGATCTGCGGACCCGGCCCGTCGCTCGGCACGCCCGTCCCGATCGCGACCGCCCACGAGCACCTGTTCGGCGTTGTGATCGTCAACGACTGGAGCGCCCGCGAGCTGCAGCGCTTCGAGTACCAGCCGCTCGGCCCGTTCCTCGGCAAGTCGTTCGCGACCTCGATCAGCCCGTGGGTCGTGCCGTTCGACGCGCTGCCGCTCGTCCACGGTCCCGTGCAGGATCCCGAGCCGCTCCCCCACCTGCGCGCGACGGCGCCTGGCGCGATCGACGCCGAGCTCGAGATCGAGCTCAACGGCACCGTGATCAGCCGCGTCAACGCCCGCGGGCTGTACTGGAGTCCCGCGCAGCAACTCGCGCACGTGACGTCCAACGGCGCCACGATCGCAGCCGGCGACCTGATCGCAACCGGAACGATCTCCGGCGCCGAACCTGGCACGCAGGGGTGCCTGCTGGAGCTCGGCGACGGCTTCCTCGCCGACGGCGACACCGTGGTGCTGCGCGGCCGCGCCGGCGCGATCGATCTCGGGGAGGTGCGCGGGACCGTCGTTCCGGCACGCGAGTGACCCGGTCGTCCGCATAGAGTTGGCCGGATGCCCCGCGTTGCCCTCGTGCACGATTTCCTGGTGGACGTCCGCGGCGCCGAGCGGGTCTTCGCCGTCCTCGCCGACCTGTACCCCGACGCGGACCTGTTCACGGGGATCTACGACGAGGACGGGACCCAGGGCCGCTTCGCGCACCGCAACGTGCAGGCGAGCTTCCTGCAGCGGCTGCGCCCGAATGCGCGCACGTTCCGGGCGCTCCTGCCGCTGTACCCGCGGGCGATCGAGGCGCTGGACCTGTCGGGCTACGACCTCGTGATCTCGAGCTCGAGCGCCTGGGCCCATGGCGTCCGCATCGATCCCGGCGCGACCCACGTCTGCTACTGCCACAACCCGTTCCGCTATGCGTGGGACGAGCGCGAGGCGACGCTCGCCGCCCGCGGGCGCCTGACCCGCGCGCCGCTCGCGTACGTGCTCGACCGCTGGCGCGACTGGGACCGCTCGGCCGCCCACCGGGTGCACCGCTACGTGGCGAACTCGGAGGTCACCCGCCGCCGGATCGGCGAGCACTTCCTGCGCGAGGCGGCCGTCGTCTACCCGCCGGTCGAGATCGCGCGCTTCAGCCCGGGCCCGGTGGGCGAGCACTACCTCGTGCTCTCGGAGCTGATGCGTCACAAGCGGCTCGACGTCGCCGTGCACGCCTTCAACCGGCTCGGCCTGGAGCTGGTCGTGGTCGGCGACGGCCCGGATGCCAAGCGCCTCGAGCGCCTGGCCGGGCCGACCGTGCGCTTCGCCGGCCGCGTGTCCGACGAGCGCGTCGCCGAGCTGCTGTCCTCCGCGCGCGCCCTGGTCGTCCCGGCCCAGGAGGAGTTCGGGATCGCCGCAGTGGAGGCCCAGGCCGCGGGCCGGCCGGTGATCGCCCTGCGCGAGGGCGGGGTGCAGGAGACCGTGGTCGAGGGACGGACCGGCGCGTTCTTCGAGACCTCGCAGGCGGAGGCGCTGGCCGAGACGGTCGCCGCGTTCGACGCGCTGGCGATCGACCCCGAGGCGTGCGTCGCCAGCGCGCAACGCTTCGGGCCCGATCGCTTCGCGGCGGGCATCCGCCGGGTCGTGACCGAGGCGCTCGGAGAGGCCCCGCAGCGGTCGAGCAACGGCCGCGTTCCGCACCGCGACCCCGTCGGGGAACCGGCCCGCTGACAGGTCTGGATCCGCTGCGGACGGCCGTGGTCGTCCCGGTGTGGAACGGCGAGCGGTGGCTGCCCGGCTGCCTGCGCGCGATCGCTGCGCAGACGCGTCCGGCCGACGCGGTGATCGTGGTCGACAACGGGTCGGCCGACGGCTCGGTCGCCCTCGCGCGCGAGCTTGGCGCCACGGTCATCGAGCTCGGCCGCAACACGGGTTTCGCGTACGCGGCCAACCGCGGGATCGAGGCGGCGGACGCCGACGCCGTCGCGCTGGTGAACACGGACGTCGAGCTGGCGCCGGACTGGCTCGGGCGCACGACGGCGGCGCTGCACGACGGCGTCGGCGCCGTGGCGACCAAGATGGTCGACCTCGAGGATCCCACGCGGCTCTATGACGCCGGCGACGTGCTCCGGCGCGACGGGGTGTGCGAGCAGCGTGGGCGCTTCGAGGCCGACGACGGCCGCTTCGACGTGCCCGGCGAGGTGTTCGCCGCCTGCGCCGGCGCCGGGTTGTACCGGCGCGCGGCGGTGCTCGCCGTCGGCGGATTCGACGAGCGCTTCTTCGCCTACCTCGAGGACGTCGACCTCGGCCTGCGCCTGCAGCGCGCCGGCTGGCGCTGCGCGTACGAGCCGGCGGTCGCCGCCCACGCGT
>JAXDHL010000049.1:0-12178 GCA_034664525.1 Solirubrobacteraceae bacterium | reverse complement strand
GCTCGGCCGCGTCGGCCGCGGAGATCGCGTCGCCGATGAGGTTCATCTCCAGCGCCTTGGCCTCCCCCACCAGCCGCGGCAGCCGCTGCGTACCGCCGAAGCCCGGGATGATCCCGAGGTTGACCTCCGGCTGGCCGAAGGTGGCCGACTGGGCCGCGAGGCGCACGTCACAGGCCATCGCGATCTCACAGCCCCCGCCGAACGCGAGCCCGTTCACGGCCGCGATGGTCATGATCGGCGACTGCTCCCAGCGGCGCAGCATCGCGTGCGCGGAGTCCAGGAACTCGGGTCCCGTCGACGCGTCGAGCTTCGTGAACGCCTTGATGTCGGCCCCCGCGCAGAACAGCGCCGGGTTCGGCGACGCGAGGATCGCCGCCCCGACCTCGCCGCCGGACTCCAGCGCGTCCCACGCGTCGCGCAAACCGGCCACGACGTCGGGGGAGATCGAGTTCGCCGGCGGGTTGTCGAGCCACAGGATCGCCACGTCGCCGTGCGTCTCGAGCTTGACGGGCGCCTGCTCGTAGCCGGCGTCCGGTCTCGGATACGGGTAGAAGCCCTGGCCGGACTTGGCGCCCAGGCGCCCCTGGGCGACCAGCCGCCGGAGCGTGAGCGGCGGCTCGAACGCCTCCCCCCACCGCTGCGTGGCCCGCTCCATCGCGGCCAGCACGTCGTCGAGCCCGCGCAGGTCGGCGCGCGCGAACGGCCCGGGCACCATGCCCGTCCCGAGCATCATGCCCATGTCGATGTCGCGGACGCCCGCGACGCCCTCCTCGAGGACCAGGCACGCCTCCGCGAACGCCTTCAGCGCCACGCGGTCGGTCAGCTCGGGGTCCACCCGCGACTCAGCCTCCGTACTCATAGAACCCCTTCCCGGTCTTGCGCCCGAGGTTCCCGTCCGCGACGAGCGCCTCCATGGCCCGGTGTACGTAGAAGCGCTCGCCGTAGGCGTCGCGCAGGTCGTTGGCGACCTTCAGCGTCGTGTCGAGCCCGGTCATGTCCGAGAGCCGGAACGGCCCCATCGGAGCCAGCTTATGCGCCTGCACGTACTCGTCGATCTCCTCGACCGAGACGCCGGACTCGTCCTGGTAGCGCCACATCTCCGACGCCAGCGCGCCGAGGATGCGGTTGACGACGAAGCCCGGGCACTCGCCGCAGCGCACCGGCACCTTGCGGATCGCCTGGGCGAAGTTGGCGGCCGTCTGGGCCGTGTCCGCCGACGTCTCGTCGCCCTCGACGACCTCGATCAGCCGCATGTACGACGCCGGCCAGAAGAAGTGGAAGCCCACCACCTTGTCCGGGCGCTCGGTGACGTCGGCGATCGCGGAGATCGACAGGCCCGAGGTGTTGGAGGCGAGGATCGCGTGGCCGGGCGTCGAGGCGTCGAGATCGGCGAAGACGTCCTGCTTGAGCTGCATCTTCTCGGGCACCGCTTCGATCACGAAATCGACGTCGCCGAAGTCGTCGTAGGCGAGCGTCCCGTGGATGCGACCGAGCAGCGCCGCTGCCTGCTCGTCGGCCTGCTCCTGGGTCAGGCGCTCCTTGGCGACCAGCTTGGCCAGCTGGCCCTCGGTCACCTCGCGGGCCTTCTCGAGACCGGCGTCGACGAAGCGCTGGTCGACGTCCTTGAGCACCACTGGGATGTCGGCGGCGGCGATGACTTGGGCGATCTCCCCACCCATGGTCCCCGCGCCGACGACCGCAGCCTTGAACACGAACATGCTCGTGGCCCTTTCGGTCGTTTGGGAAACGGCGCGCAAGACTACGTCAACCGGCTCGCGGGTACGCCGCGCCACAGTCATGAGCGACTTCTCGATCACGCGCAGGGACGACACGGTCCAGGTCCACCTCGTCATCCGTGGCGACCTGGACCTCTACCGGGCCCCCAGCTTCGACGACGCGCTGGTGGCGGTCGAGGGGGAGAAGTGGCCGACGCTCGTGCTCGACCTCCGTGAGCTCGACTTCCTGGACTCGATGGCCCTGCGGCTGATCATGCGCACGCAGGCGCGCGCGCAGCAGGACGGCCGGCGGCTGCTGATCGTCCGCGGACCCGAGTTCCTGGACCGCGTGCTCGAGCTCTCCGGGCTCGTCGAGCACCTCCAGGTCGTCGACGAGCCGCCCGCGGCCGAGGCCTCCGCGGCCTGAGCGCCGTCAGTCGCGGCCGGGGATCGGCGCGCCCTCGGGCACGCCGGCGGCGACGTAGGCGTCGAACAGCGCCGACCACTCCGGGGTCGGCCGGCTGTCCGGCGCCTCGGCGTCGCCGGTCGCGAGCGCCTGCTCGAGGCGGTCCAGGCAGACGTGCCAGCCGGCGGCGTCGCGCGCCGCGGCCTCGCGCTCGCCGAGCAGGGCGGTCAGGCGCAGCAGCGTCGCGCCGTCGCCGTCCGGCTCGAGCTCGAAGCGCAGCTCGTTCGTGTACCACGTGTACGCGAGCCGGCGGGGCGGATCGTGCTCGAGCACCTCACCGGTCGAGCCGCCCTGCACGTGGTCCAGGAAGCGCACGGCGCCGGCGCGCCAGTCGGCCTCGATCGTGTCCGGAAACCACTGCGCCAGGTCGGCCGGCTCCGTGATCGCGCGCCAGACGCGCTCGACCGGGTGGCGCAGGCGGCGCTCGAAGCGCAGCGCGGGGCGATCGTCGACCGTCTCGAAGGTGCCGTGATCGGTCATGCGGGGTCCTCCCTGTCGAGGTGGCGCTCGAGCGCGTCGAGGCTCGCGGTCCAGAGGCGGCGGTAGGGCGCCAGCCAGGCGTCGAGATCGGCGAGCGGTTCCGGCCGCAGCGCGTAGATGCGCCGCTGGCCGTCCGCCCGGACGACGACGAGGCCGGCCTCCCGCAGCACGCGCAGGTGCTTGGAGGTCGCCGGCTGGCTGGTCCCCAGGGCGTCCACGAGGTCGCCGACCGGCCGCTCGCGCTCGAGCAGCAGATCGAGGATGCGGCGCCGCGTCGGCTCCGCGAGCACGTCCAGGGTGGCCGTCGCCATTTGCGCGACCAAGTATGCCTGGAGCGTTATATGCCTGTCAAGTCATACGCCCGGCGCGGAGGTCCGCGTCGAGGCGGCACTCGGCCGCGAAGCGCTGCACGGTGCGGCTGACTGCGTCGCCCACCGCGCGCCGCACGAAGAAGACGTCGAGCAGCGGCGTGATCGGCGTGCGCTCCTTGATCCGGTAGTCGAGCGCGAGCCGCACGGCGACCGTCGCGCCCTCGGCGTCAGGCTCGAATGTGAGCGCCTGCGTTCCCCCCAGGCGCGCGTCCTCGAAGCTCCCGTCGGGGCGCTCGATCACCCGCCCGCGGCCGTGGGGCGTCGAGTCCCACACGAGCTCGCCGGTCGCCGGCCAGCCCGGGTCGACGCGCACGACCGTCGCGAAGCCGTCGACGAACGACGGCCAGCGGCCGAGGTCGAACCACAGCGCACGCACCTCGTCGACCGTTCCGGGGACCCGCGCGGCCGCCGAGACGCGGCTCACGGCCGCAGCTCCCGGCGGATCGCCTGGATCGACCGCCCGATGCGCTGCAGCCGCGGGCCGACCTCGGCCGCCAGCACGTCCCGCTCGGCCAGCCCGGCGTCCGTGATCCGGTAGAAGCGCCGCGACCGGCGCTCCGGGTGCTCCCACTGCCCCTGCACGAGCCCGCGCGCCTCGAGCTGGCGCAGCAGCGGGTACATCGTGTTCGGGTTGACGGTCAGCGCGCCGGCGGTCAGGTCGGCGATCCGCTCGATCAGCTGGTTGCCGTAGCGCGGCTCGGCGGCGACGAAGTGCAGGACGAGCAGCGGCAGCAGCCCGCCCCGCCGCAGGTCGCCGATGAGGGGATCCTGCGAGCCGGCGCCGCGGGGGATGGCGGGCGCGTCGACCGCGGCACGCACCTGCTCCAGCGTGCTGGCCCGTTCGGCCGCCTCGATGGCGTCGCGGTCGCGCGCTGGCATCTCCCGCGATGGTACGTCAGGCCGCAGCGGCCAGGGCGTGGTCGCGGTCGCCGTGCACGCCGAGCGTCTCGAGCAGCCCGCAGAGCTCGAGCAGGCGGCGGACGGCGGAGCCGGCCGGGGAGACGACCACCAGCAGGCCACCCGCGATCCGGGCCTCCCGCGCCTCGCCCATGATCGCGCGCATGCCGCAGCTGTCGCAGAACCCGACGTCGGTGAGGTCGACCACGACGCGGGCGCCGCGGTGGGCGGTCAGGCGGCGGCAGAGGTCCGGGGCGGAGCTGAGGTCCAGGTCACCGTGAACGGTGACGCTCCAGGCCCCCCCATGTTCCTGCTCGTCGATGCGCAGATCGGTCATCAGCCGTGATGGTCCTGTCTCTGAGCCCTTCCATAGGCCGCATACCCGCTGACTCCAACCGATTAACGACTGGTGGCTGCGGCCCGCTCCCCCGCGGGTGCCGGGGAGCGGGCCCGCGCGGTTACACGTGGGCGGGAGCGGGCTCCTCCATGCGGCGCGGCAACAGCGTCTCGCGCGCGATGACCAGCCGCTGGATCTGCGAGGTGCCCTCGTAGAGCTGCATGATCTTCGCGTCGCGCATCAGCTTCTCGACCGGGTACTCCTTGATGAAGCCGTAGCCGCCGTAGACCTGCACGGCGTCCGTGGTGACCTCCATCGCGGTGTCGGCGGCGAAGCGCTTGGCGTGCGAGGACTCGAGCGTGTTGCGCCGCCCCTGGTCGAGCAGGACCGCCGACTGCCACGTCGCCAGGCGCGACAGGTGCACCTTGGTCGCCATGTCGGCGATCATGAACTGGATCGCCTGATGCATCGCGATCGGCACGCCGAACTGGACGCGCTGCTTGGAGTACTCGGTGGCGAACTCGAACGCGGCGCGCGCGATGCCGGTGGCCATGGCGGCCACGCCCGGGCGCGTGCGGTCGAGCGTCATCATCGCCAGCTTGAAGCCGCGGTTCTCCTCGCCGATGAGGTTCTCGGCCGGGATCTCGGTCTCGTTGAACGTGATGGTCGCGGTGTTCGACGCCCGCTGGCCCATCTTGTCCTCCTTCTTGTCCACCGTGACCGTCTCGTCACGGGGGACCATGAAACAGGTGATGCCGCGGTGGCCGGCCTCCTTGTCCGTCTTGGCATAGACGGTGTAGTAGGAGGCGTAGGAGCCATTGGTGATGAAGCACTTCGAGCCGTTGATGACGTACTTGTCACCCTTGCGGACGGCGTTCGTGCGCATGCCGGAGACGTCGGAGCCGGCGTCCGGCTCGGTCAGGCAGAACGAGGCGAAGACGGGCTCGGAGGTCACGTGCTCGAACACGCGCTTCTTGAGCTCCTCGGAGCCGCCGAGCAGCAGCGGCGCCAGTGCCAGGCCGTTGGCGGCGAGCGAGGTGCCGATGCCGGAGCAGCCCCAGCCGATCTCCTCCTCGATGAGCGCGCCCTCGAAGTAGGAGGCCCCGGGACCGCCGTACTCCTCGGGAATGTGGGAGTTCATCAGGCCGAGCTCCCAGCCCTTCTTGAGGACCTCCTCGGGCCACGCGCCGTCCTTGTCGTACTCCCAGGCGCGCGGACGCATCTCCTTCTCGGCGAAGTCGTGCGCCATCTCGCGCAGCGCCTTCTGCTCGTCCGTCAGCGTGAAATCGACCACTTGCTGCTCCTTGAAGTCGGATCCGCGGGCGCTCTCCGCCCTGCCTCATCCAAAACGATTGACTGGTCAGTCAACAACGGAGAGAGGATACCCCTCAGCCGCTCCGAGGGAACCGGTCCTCGCGCCCGCTGGACGCACGGTCGATTCACCTCAGCAGGGCATAGACGACCACGCCGATGCCGGCGACGAGCACGATCACGGTCGCGAGGGCGAGCGCGTACTGCTCCAGGAACAGGACCGGGCGCCTCGGCGCCATCGTCCGCCGCCGCAGCCGCCGCCACATGGGCACACTGTATGGATGCAGGACGTCTTCGGCTACGTGCTGTTCGGCACCGTGATCGTGGGGACGCTGGTCGCGCTCGCGACGATGTTCCTGTCCGGAAAGGCCTACGACCAGATCGGTGAGGGCGGCTTCTTCAAGGACGCGGAGGGCGCCCGCGCGCCGTCGGGGTCCGCGGTCGACGTGGCCGAGCGGGACGCCGAGATCCGCCAGATGCTGGCCGCCCGCAACGCCCGCCGCGAGGCCAAGGGCGGCGCGGTCGTCGACATCGAGGCAGAGCTCGCGCGCCTGACCGCGCCGTCGATCGACGCCCAGCTGCGCGAGGAGATCCGCCAGCACGTGATGGCCCGCAATGCGCGCCGGATGCGCAAGGGCCAGGAGCCGCTGGACGTCGAGGCCGAGGTCGAGCGCTCGGTGCGCGAGCTAGGAGGGGGGTAGGCCGCCGCGCCGCAGGAGGCGCGCGATCCGCTCCTCCCCCAGGCGTGCCGGTTGCGTGCCGGCGATGAAGTCGGTCACGATCTCGACGAAGCGCGCCGGATCGTCGTTGAACGGGAAGTGGCCCGCGCGCGGGAAGATCTCGAGCCGGCTGTCGGGCATGAGCTCGTGCGCGCGACGCCCGTGCGCCAGCGGGATGATCCGGTCCCTGCCGCCCCAGACCAGCAGTATCGGGACCTCCTCGGAGAGGTACAGGCGGTCGCGGGCATCGACGCGCTGGCCGCGCGGGTCGATCACCGAGCGGGCGGTATGGACGAACGCGCGCCGCGCGTCGCCGTCGCCGAGCGAGTCCAGCCCCTCGGCCAGCCCGCGCGTGTTGGCGCTCGGGTGCACTCCGAGCCGGCCGAGCACGCGCGCCAGACCGCGGCCGGCGGTCCGGCTGACCGGGCTGAAGAGGAGCGGCAGGACGAACTCCGAGCCGGGCAGCGTCGCCGCCCGGAGCACGAGGCTGACCTCCTCCCCGAGCCCGCCGCTGTCGACGAGCACGAGCCGCTCCAGCCGCTCCGGGAACTGGTAGGCGAACTGCATGGCGATGCCGCCGCCGAGCGAGTGCCCCACCACGGTCGCGCGCTCGAGGCCGAGCACCGCGAGCAGGTCGCGAACGCCGCTCGCGTAGGCGCCGAGCGAGTAGTCGCCGCGCGGCTTGCCCGACCGGCCATGGCCGAGCAGGTCGGGAGCGACGACGGTGTGGCGCTCCGCCAGCCCGTCGAGGACCGAGCGCCAGGTGCGCGAGCTCGAGGTGATGCCGTGGATCAGCACGATCACCGGCCCCTCGCCGCGGTGCTCGTAGGTCACCCGCTGCCCGTGCAGCTCGAGCTCGGCCATGCCGTCAGCCCGCCTCGCGCTCCGCGGCGCCCTCGGGGTCGCGCCGGTCGCCGATCCAGGAGGCCAGCCCGCCGATCGCCAGGCACGCGAACACGGTCGCCAGCGAGACCACCGGCCCCACGTGGACGACGTCGTCGAGCAGCAGCTTCACGCCGACCAGCCCGAGCACGGCGCCGATCGTCTGGTTGAGGTAGCGGAAATGGCGGATGAGGCCACGGACGAGCACGAAGAGCGAGCGTAAGCCGACAAGCGCGAACACATTGCCCATCCAGATGTGGAACGAATCGCGGGTGATCCCGAACGCGGCCGGGATCGAATCGACGGCGAACGCGATGTCGGCGGTCACGATCGCCACCAGGCAGACCGCGAACGGCGTCGCGCGCGGGATCACCTTGCGCGTCACCCGCACCGCGACCGAGCGCTCCGGGTCGATGTCCTGATCGTCGGAGCGCACGACGACGCGGATCGCCAGCGCGATCAGCGTCACACCGAGGAGGTAGGTCACCCAGCTGAAGCGCTCGAGCAGCGCAACGCCGCCGAGGATCGCCGCCCCGCGCAGCACGAGCGCGGCGATGATCCCCCAGAACAGCAGCCGCCCGCGGTCCTCGACCGCGATCTGGAAGTACCCGAACAGCAGCAGGAAGACGAACAGGTTGTCGAGCGAGAGCGAGCGCTCGATCGCGTAGACCGTGAGGTAGGTGACCGCGTCGTCGGGGGACTCGAGCACCGCCACGACCACCCCGGCCAGCAGCGCGAAGACGATCCACCCGATGCTCCAGATGATCCCCTCGCGGATCGTGGCGGCCCGGCCGGGGGCGAACAGCCGCAGGTCGACCAGGAGCGCGACGATCGCGACGGCGGCCAGCGCGACCCAGCCGCCGACGCTCACACGAAGAAGAACGTGATGCCGAACACGACGTACACCGCGAGCAACTGGAAGCCCTCGAACCACGTGGACTCGCCGTCGTGCGCGATGTGCGTCCCGATGAGCACTGCCAACAGCAATGCCCCCAGCTCGAATCCGTTGAACACCAACGCCATCGGGAAGTCGCCGATGACGAAGGACAGCAGGCACAGCACGGGCGCCACGAACAGGGCGATCTGGGCACTCGAGCCGATCGCGATGTTGACCGACAGGTCCATCTTGTCCCGCATGGCAAAGTAGATCGCCACCCAGTGCTCGGCCGCGTTGCCGACGATCGCGACGACGATCAGGCCGACGAAGAACGGCGACAGGCCGATCGACTTCGAGGCCTCGGTGATCGAGCCGACCAGGATCTCGCTCATCACGCCGACCGTGACGCCGGCGAGCGCGAGCATGACCACCGAGCGCTTGACGGTCCACGGCTCGCGCCCGGAGCCCTCGCCTTCGCCCTCGCCGTGGTGGACCGGGTTGAACAGGTCCTTGTGCGTCTTGAGCGAGAAGAACAGGCCGGCGACGTAGGTGAGGAGCAGGACGACGCTGACCGCGATCGAGATGTGCTCGAGGTCGGGAGGGAACCGCTTGGCCTGCGCGGTCGGCGAGGGCAGCCCGCCGCCCTCCACGAGCTGGAACAGCGCGGGCATGATCAGCGCGGCGACCGCCAGCAGCAGCAGCCCGGCCTGCACGCCGGCGGCCGTCGGGTCGAAGCGCTGCCGCTCGCGCCCGATCCCGCCGAACAGCATCGCGGCGCCCATGACGAGTAGGACGTTGCCGAGCACGGAGCCGATCAGCGACGCCTTGACGACCTCCTGGAGCCCCGCCTGCAGCGCAAAGACGGCGATGATCAGCTCGGGCGCGTTGCCGAACGTCACGTTGAGGAAGCCACCGACGCCGGGACCGGAGCGCGCGGCGAGCTCCTCCGTTGCCTTGCCCATCAGCGCCGCGGTCGGGATCACCCCCAGCGCGGAGGTCGCGAACACGAGCGACGCCGACGCCCCGGCGAGGTCCAGCGCGATCGCGATCGGGATGAACGGGGCGAGCAGGTACGGCCACCCGTCGCCCGAGAACAAGAAGCGCCGAACGCGGGTCACGCGGGAGGAGCTTACGGAAGATGCGTGCCCCGGCCGCTTCCGGCCGGGGCACTGCGCGCGCCTACGGGGTCAGCAGCGAGGCGCACTTCTGCGCCTTCGCGACGTCCTGCCCGGCCGCCTGGAGGCAGTCGGAGTACTTCTTGAGCTTCTTCTGCTGGGCCGCGGCGGAGCCGGAGCTCGAGGAGCCCGAGGAGCCCGAGGAGCTCGAGCCGGAGCCGGACGACGTGCCGCCGCCCAGCGCGCCGCTGAGGCCGCTGAGGCCGCCGAACTGCGACAGCAGCTGGTCGATCGGCTTGGTGCTCGTGGGCTCCGGGAAGCTCTGGTCCTGGCCGAGCTCGAGCAGCTGCAGGTCGAGCGCGAGCGCGAACTTGCCGCCGGAGCCGGCCGGGTCGACCGCGTCGAGGTCGACCTTCATGCGGCGCAGGATCGTGTCGGCCTTGCCCGTGTAGAGCTCGACGTTGACGTTCTTGAGCGCCTTCTCGACCTGCGCCTTCTGCTGCTCGGTCAGCTGCGTCGGGAGCTGCTGGTTCTGCAGCCCGAGCGAGCCGGCCTTCGCCAGCGCGGTGTTGACGTCGTCGAGCAGCTTGGCGACGTCCACGCCACCGGTGATCTTGATGACGTCGGTGCCCCCGACCTGGGCATCGCCGGCGTTCTTGGGGTTGGTGAGCCACTTGCGCGGATCGATGCCGAGCGTTGCCAGCGACTGCGCGTTCTTCTTGCGCCCCTGCTGGGCGGCCTTCTCGTAGCCGGTCTTGAACTGCTGGAAGACGTTGTCCGGGATCGAGTAGTCCTGGCCGTTGAAGGACACGAAGCCCTTGGTGCCGGTGGACTCGGCGCCCGCCTTGATGTTCTGGCCCTGGCCGTTGGCCTCGAGCGAGAAGTCGAACTTCGGCAGCTTGGCCTTGTCGTCACTCTGGAACGGCCCGGCCAGGCGCACGTCGAACGGCCCGGAGGCGCCGGAGGACCCGCCGGACACGTTGACCTTGATCGAGAGGTCGAACTTGCCGGACTTGATGTCCTTCTTGCCCGTGAACGTCTTGTTCAGCAGCGTGTTGACGTCCGTGCTGGAGCTCGCCGCAGAGCCACCGCTGCTGCTGCCCCCGCAGGCAGCCAGGCCCACCGTCCCGAGTAGGAGCAAGGTCAACGGCAGCAGGTAGCGCATGATGCGTTGCAAGGGTGGCTCTCCAAGTCCTTGGGGAAGCTGGCGAGACTACCATCGGACCGGATGGCAGCTGTGCGGTTCGCGTGCAGCGCCGCAGTCGCCCTCGGCCTGCTCTGCTCCACCGCGCAGGCCGCCGACCTGCCGGTGCTGCAAGACGGAGGCGGGATCACGCGCCGGGACGACCCGGGCGTCGCCGCGCGCGACCGCACGCCGCCGACGAACCTGCGAGAGCGCTCGTACGCGTCCGCGCGCGCGAGCGCCAAGAAGCGGACGGTCGCAGGCGAGCTCGACCGCATGCTCGCGGCGGGCCAGATCGACCAGGCCACGCGCGACCGGCGCCGGGCCGAGTACGACTCGTTCCGCCGCGCCGTGCGGAAGTTCGGCGGCAGCCGGCGGACCGACATGGCCGGCGTGCTCGGGGTGGTCGACGGCATCGCGGCGCGCGGGCAGCTCACCCCGTCGCGGCTTCCGGCGCTGTGGCTGACGATGCAGCGCAACCGCCAGTGGTGGAACGAGGGGCCGCTGCTGGCCTCCGGCGCGCGTGTCTCGTTCGAGGGCTCCGAGCTCGTGTGGCAGTACGTGCCCGGCGAGGGGCTCGCGATCCACCCGCTGGCGAACTTCGGCAAGCTCAACGCGCTCTGGCGGTCCAAGCTCACGATCGACCGCATGCAGGCGCTGATGGACGAACTGCTCGCGCTCCCCGCCGACCGCGCAGGCGGCGTCGCCTGGGAGTACTACTTCGACTTCGGCGGCGGGGCGCCGCCGTGGGTCAGCTCGCTCGCCCAGGGGACCGGTCTGCAGGCGCTCTCGCGCGCCGCCCTGAAGTCGGGCCGCGGCGCCGAGCTGATGCCGCTGCTGCACCGGGCGCTCGGGATCTTCCGCACCGCGCCGCCGGAGGGCGTGCGCACGCCGGTCGACGGCGGCATCCACTACCTCCAGTACTCCTTCGCCCCCGGGCTGCGGATCCTCAACGGGTTCATCCAGTCGCTCGTCGGGCTCCACGACTTCGCCGTCAACGCCGCGGACGCCGACGCGCAGACGCTCTTCGCCGAGGGCGACGCCGCGGCGCGCGTCGAGGTCCCGACCTACGACACCGGCGCCTGGTCGCTGTACTCGCGCGGGACGAACACGCACGAGTCCGACCTCAACTACCACGGCGTGCTGCGCGACTTCCTGGCCTCGCTGTGCGATCGCACCGGCGAGCCCGTCTACTGCGACGAGGTCGACCGCCTGAACGCGTACCTGAAGACGAGCCCGGTCGTCTCCGTCGTGTCGAAGCAGCTGCGCGGCGGCCGTCAGGGCATGCTCAAGTTCAAGCTGTCGAAGATCTCGCGCGTGACCGTGCGCCTCAGGCGCGGGTCGACGACGGTCCTGTACCGCAGCGCGGTCCTCGGCTACGGCCTCAAGAGCGAGCTGTTCCAGGTCCCACGGCGCGCCGGCGCCTACAGCGTCTCGATCGCGGCCACCGACCTCGCGGGCAACGCCGCCTCCGCCGTCGGGACCGTCCGGGTCCTCAAGCCCCGCAAGCGCGCGTAGACTCGGCGCCCGGATGGGCCCGCGGACGATCCTCTACACCGGGAAGGGCGGGGTCGGCAAGACCTCGGTCGCCGCGGCGACCGCCCGCCGGATCGCCGCCGCGGGCAACCGCGTCATCGTGCTCTCGACCGATCCGGCGCACTCGCTCGCCGACGTGCTCGAGCTGGCCGTGGGGGGCGAGCCGACCGACGTCGGCGACGGGCTGTTCGCCCAGCAGGTCCAGGCACAGGCGGAGCTCGAGGCCAACTGGTCGCACGTGCAGGGCTGGCTCGGCGGGATGCTCGCCGAGCGCGGCATCGACCGGATC
>JAXDHL010000048.1:0-2633 GCA_034664525.1 Solirubrobacteraceae bacterium | reverse complement strand
CACGGGCGCATCCTGACCGAGCGACGCCGCGCTTGCGTCACCGGCGGCCGGGCCTAGGGCCAGCACCATGGCTGTCCCCGACATCCCCCGTCCCGCCCGCGTCCCCGCCGGCGCCAACGACAATGGCGACGGCATCGTCCTCGGCTCGGGCCCCGTGCCGATCGACGCCTACATCGACTTCCAGTGCCCGTTCTGCCGCATGTTCGAGGAGCGCTCGGGCGCCACGCTCGCCCGGCTCGTCGCCGACGATCTGGTGACCCTCACCTACCACCCGCTCGGCTTCCTGGATCAGCTGTCGACCACCCGCTACTCCTCGCGCGCATCGTCGGCGTCGGGCTGCGCCTCGGACGCTGGTGCGTTCGCGCCGTTCAAGGACGCGCTGTTCGCCAACCAGCCGCCCGAGGGCGGCGCCGGCCTCAGCGACGAGGAGCTGGTCGTGATCGGTCAGGCGGTCGGCATCGACGACGAGTCGTTCCAGCGCTGCGTCACCGGTCACGCCTACCTGGGGTGGACGGCCTACCTGACCCAGCGCGCCCTGGCGCGCGGCGTGAGCGGCACGCCGACCGTCCTCGTCGCCGACGTCCCCGTCCCGGCCAACTCCGACACGATCGGCGCCGCGGTGGCCGCGGTGATGGAGTCGGCGGTCCGCTGACGCTCCCGCTCAGGCCGCGACCGCGGCGCCGCCGCGCCGCGGATCGCCCGCACCGGTCAGCCGCCCGGTCGCCGCGTCGCGCTCCACGGCCTGCACGCCGCCGAAGAAGAGGTTGAGCGCCCGGAACGGCGCGACCGTACGACCGCCGTCGTCGAGCCCGGCGGGGTCGATGCCCGGCTCGGTGTAGACCACGTCCTGCTCGAGGTGCAGCCGCGGCGCCTCGACCGCCGCGCGGGCCTCCAGTCCGTGGTCGACGGTTCCGACGATCGTCTGCAGGATCGCCGAGCGGATGCGGTTGGAGCCGGCGCTGCCGAGGACCAGCTCGACGCCGTCGTCGCCCAGCACCACGGTCGGGGCCATCATCGACGGCATCCGACGGCCCGGTGGAGCCGTGAAGAACCCCAGCGGGCTGAGGTCCTCCTCGCCCATGACGTTGTTGAGGTGGATGCCCGTGCCCGGGACGACGAGCCCGGAGCCCTCGCCGTTGGTGCACGTCACCGAGCACGCGCGGCCGTCGGCGTCGAGCACCGCGACGTGTGTCGTCGACCCCAGCTGCGCGGCCAGGAAGCGCTCCAGGAAGCCCTCCTGGTCCAAGCCGGCGTCGAAGTCCGGCGTGCGCGCGGCCTGGGCGACGGCCATCGCGCCGACGAGGTCGGCCGGACTCGGCGGCCCGCTGGTCGCATCGAGCTGGGCGAGCGCGAGCGCAAGCAGGGTCCCGCCCGCCGAGGGCGGCGGGTTGGTGAGCACGGTCCGGCCGCGGTAGGCGACCTGCGCGGGCTCCCGCGCGATCGGTGCGTAGGCGGCGAGGTCGGCGGCGCACAGCGTCCCGCCGTGGCTGGCCACGCAGTCGACCGCCGCAGCGGCGAGGTCGCCCGCGTAGAACGGCGCGGCGCCCTCGGCGCCGAAGCGCTCGATCGTCTCGGCCAGCGCGGGCGAGCGGAAGACGTCGCCCGTGCGCAGCGCGCGCCCCTCCGGAGCGAACTGGCCGCGGGCCTGCGGCGAGGACAAGAGGATCCCCTCGAGGATCTCGAACACGTAGGCCTGAGCGGCGTTGAGCGGCACGCCGGTCCGCGCGAGATCGGCGGCGGGGGCGGCGAGGTCGGCCAGCGCCATCCGGCCCCAGCGTCGCACGGCGGCTTCCAGGCCCGCCGGCGTCCCGGGCACGCCGCACGACGAGGCGCCCACGTGGAAGACCTGCGTCGCGTCGCCGAACGAGACGTCGACGGGCAGCAGCGCGGCGCGGGCGCCGTCGGCCGGCGCCGAGACGAAGAAGTCCAGCAGCGTCGGCGTCTCCCCCGCTCCCGCCACGAGCAGGTAGCCGCCGGCGCCCGGGCCGGTCAGCAGCGGCTCGGCGGTCCACGACGCCAGGCAGGCCGCCACCGCGGCGTCGACGGCGTTGCCGCCCGCGCGCAGCACGGCGGCTCCCGCCTCGGCGGACACCGGGTGGCCCGCGGCGACGATCCCGTCCATCGCCGGGATGGTGTCATGCGGGCGCCCCGCGCGGACCCCGTGCACACGGTGTGCCGGCTCCCCCGGCCGACCGTCCGATCGGACGATGGCGTTGCGCGCCAGCTTGCGACGGAATGGGCGCCGTGCCGCATCTCACCGTGGCCACGGACGCAGGCCGTCCGGCGGCCGCCCGCCCGGCCCTGCGCGTGGTCATCGCCGACGACCACGAGACGTACCGCAAGGGGCTGGCCCGCGCCATCCGCCGCTTCGGCACGCTCGACCTCGTCGGCGAGGCCGCCGACGGCGTCGAGGCGCTGACGATCGTCCGCGAGGCCTCCCCCGACGTCGCGCTGCTCGACGTCCGCATGCCGGGCCTCGACGGTCTCGAGCTCGCCCGCCGGCTGCGGGAGCTGGGCGGCGTCCACGTCGTCCTGCTCACCGGCAGCGCGACGCAGGCGCTCAGCGCCGCCGCCGAGGCGGCCGGGGCCCGCGCTCTGCTCAGCAAGGACCTCGCGCGGGACGACATCTGCCG
>JAXDHL010000047.1:0-14378 GCA_034664525.1 Solirubrobacteraceae bacterium | reverse complement strand
GCGGTCAAGTCGCTGCTGGTGCGCGCGCGTGTCGGGCTGGTCGAGGCCGCCGAGGCGCGCGACACGGACTGCGCGCTGATCCGCGACGACCTCGCCGGCGCGTACGAGCGCGGCGTCAAGGCGTCCGGCCGGGCGCGCAAGCACATGCGCGAGTGCGCCGGCTGCCGCGACTACCGGACCGGCCTGCGCGGCATCCGGCGCTCGTTCGCCGCGCTGACGCCCGCCGCGGGCCTCGGCCCGCTGGCGATGGTGGGCAAGGCGCTCGGGATCGGCGGCGCGGGCGGCGGCGCCGGCGCGGGCGCCCTCGGCGGCGGGGGCGCGGTGGTCGGCGGCACCGCCGCGGCCTGCAAGGTTGCCGCGGTCGTCTGCACGGCGGTCGTCGCCACCGGCGGCGTCGCGGAGGTGCAGCACCTGAGCCGGCCCGCCCCGGCGCGTCACGCGGCGGCGAACCCGGCGCCGGCGCGTGCTGCCGCCGCCGCGGTGATCACTGCCCCGGTCTCGGCCCGCACGATCCTGCGTCGCACGGATATCCCAGTCGCCCGGCGGCCGCATCCGGCGACGACCGGCGAGGGCGCGATCTCCGACAACGGCGACCCGGCGACGAACGCCCCGACCGCGTCCCCGCCGGCGGCGGTCTCCCCCGGCGACGGTGCGTCCGCCGCGGGCACCGGCGGCACGAGCGCGCCGGCGTCCGCGGACACGACCTTCTCCGGCACGTCCGGATCGGGCACGACCACGCAGCCGTCCCCGGGGACGCCGGTCACCCAGCCGGCGACCGGCCCGGCGCCGTCGGCCGGCCCGGGCGGCGTGCAGGACCCGTCGAGCGCGCCGGCGACGGACCCGGCGACCGCGGGTGGGACGCCCCCGGCGACCACCACAGGCCCGCCTCCTGAGCACTAGCTTCGCCCGGCGGGCTGGCTATGGTGGCTCGCCGATGTCCGCCGACGACCGCTACCGCGCCACGCTCGACCACGAGGAGGTGGTGATCCGCCGGGGCGCGCGCTCCGGGCGCTACACCATCGTGGCCGTCCATTCGACCGCGCGCGGTCCCTCGCTCGGCGGCGTGCGGCTGTGGTCCTATGACGACTCGCGGGCGGCGCTGCGCGACGCGCTGCGGCTGTCGGAGGGCATGACCTACAAGGCCGCCGTCGCCGGCCTCCCCCAGGGCGGCGGCAAGGGCGTGATCATGGCCCGCCCGGGCGAGCGGCTGACCGGCGAGCTGCGCCGGGCGGCGCTGCTGGACTTCGCCGAGACGGTCAACGTCCTCCAGGGCCGCTACATCACCGCCGAGGACGTCGGCATCACCCCGGAGGACCTCGTCGTCGTGAACGAGCTCTGCCCGCACGTGCTCGCGCTCCCGCGCGACCACGGCGGCTCGGGCGACCCGAGCCCGTGGACGGCGCTCGGGGTCGAGGTCTCGATCGGCGTGGCCTGCGAGCGCGCGTACGGGACCGCCGACCTCGCCGGCCGCTCGGTCGCGGTGATGGGCCTCGGCCACGTGGGCGCCGACCTCACCCGCCGGCTCGCCGCCGACGGCGCCTCGCTGCTCGTCACCGACGTGGACCCGGAGCGCGAGGCGATCGCGCGCGAGCTCGGCGCCCGCTGGGTCCCGCCCGGCGAGATCCTGTTCGCCGACGTCGACGTGCTCGCCCCGTGCGCGCTCGGCGGCATCCTCGACCACGAGACCGTGCCGCGGCTGACCTGCCGCGTGATCGCCGGCGCCGCCAACAACCAGCTCGCCGACCCGTCCGTCGATGCCCTGCTCGCCGAGCGCGGCATCCTCTGGGCGCCCGATTTCGTCGTCAACGCGGGCGGAATCGTCAACATCGCCGCCGAGCTGCAGCCGGGCGGCTACGACGAGACGCGCGCCGATCGCGAGGTCCGCGGCATCGCGGACACGCTGCGGCTGATCTTCGACGAGGCGGAGGCCGATGGCCGCACGCCGCTGCAGGCCGCGATGGCGCTGGCCGAGCGCCGGATCGCCGAAGGTCGCGAGCCCGCGCCGGCCGCCTGAGCCTGCGGGTCGAGAGGGCCGGTGCCCGAACACCGGCCCTCCAGCCGCTAATGCGTCAGTGCGATATCCAGGTCGAACGTCTCCCCGTCCGAGGTCAGCTTCTCGCCCGACAGGGTGACCTCGCCCCGGGCGCCGCGGTACTTGCCGGTGCCGCCCGTGATGGCGTAGTGCTCGGTGTCCCCGGTCGCCGCGGTCGAGAGGCCCTGGACCGTGATGGTGCCGTCCTTGAACGCGAGGACCGCGTCGAGGACCCCCGTGTCCTTGCTGACCGAGGCGATGGTGAAGTACACGTGACCGTCACCGCCGCCGGTGAAGGTGCCGGACCCGCCGATCAGCAGGAGCTCGCCGGACGGCGGCGGACCGCTCGTGGTGGACGGGTTGGTCGTCACGTCGGCGTTCAGGATCGTCACATGGAGCGTGAGCGACCGGTCCCCCGAAGCCTGGTGCCCCCTGTGCGATCTCGCCGGTGCGAGCGAGGGTGCGAGGCCCACTATGGCGATGGCCATAGCGACGACGAGGAGGTGCTTCCGCATTGCTGCCCCCTTCGGAACGCTTGTAGGGTCAACCCGCGACGCTAGGCGGGGCGGAAAGCCGGGGTCAACCCGAGGCGGCGACCCGCTGACACGGACTCCACCGAAGTTAGACCGTCGGCAGCTCGCCCGCGACGGGAGGCGCGACGACGCCGGGCGGCAGCCGGCCGTCGGCGGCGAGCTTGCGCAGGTGGGCGCGCAGCGTCAGATGGGACGCGAAGCGCAGCAGCGGCGGCGCGTCGTCCCAGACGTCGTCGAGCAGTTCGTCCTCGGAGCGCAGGCCGCGGCCGAGCGCGTCGACGAGCCGCGACTCGCGGTCCAGCCGGTGGGCGAGGTACTCGTCGAGCTTGGCGCGCGCGTCGGGGACGACCGGGCCGTGGCCCGGGAGCAGCAGCCGCAGCGGTGGGTCGGCGCGCGAGCGCAGCGCCCGCAGGCCGTCGAGGTAGCCGGCCATGTCGCCGGCGACGAACACGCTGCCCTCACCCAGCACCGCGTCGCCGGTGCAGCACACGTCGCCCCAGACGAGGCAGACGTGGTCGTCGGCGTGCCCCGGGACCGGGACCGCCTCGAGCGGTCCGTATCCGAGCGCCACGTCGCCGAGCCGGGCCCGCAGCGGCTCGACGGCCTCGACGTGGTCCGCGTGGGCGTGGGTGACCGCGATGCCGCCGGCGCCGCCGCGGGCCGCGCAGGCGGCGACGATCGCATCGAGGTGGGGCTCCAGCGCCGGCCCTGGGTCCACCACCCAGGCCGGGTCGCGCCCGACGATCCACGTGTTGGTGCCGGAGAGGGTGAGCAGGCTGGGGTTGTCGGCGCGGACGTGCGTGACGTCCGCGCCGGGAACCTCGGCGACGGTGCTGGGCCCGCCGGTCATCGCCTGAGCGTACCGGCGGGCGGCGAGGCCGTCTTCAGGCGGCCGCCCCGGCCGGCTGCACGGCGCCGGCGGAGGCGACCTCGGCGGCCGCCCGGCGCTCGGGCCGGATCAGCACGGACGCGAGGACGGCGCCCACGGCGGCCAGCCCGGCGCCGGCGAGCAGCGCGTTCTGCAGCCCGTTCACGAAGGCCGGACCGTCGGCGCCGAGACCGGCGGCGTGCGGGATGAACGTCCCCAGCGCGGCGATGCCGACGGCGATCCCGCCCTGGCGGAACATGTCGTGCACGCCCGACGCCAGGCCGGACTCGCGCTCGGGCAGGATGCTCAGCGCCAGGCCGCTCAGGCTGGTGTTGACCATGCCGGTGCCGACCATCGCGACCAGCATGCCCGGCAGCGTGGCCGTCCAGCTCGAGTGCTCGTCGGCCATCGTCATCAGCGCCATGCCGGCCGCGACGAGCCCGAGCCCGCCCGCCACCGGCACGCGGGCCGGGAGCCTGGGGATGAAGCTCGCGCTCGCGCCCGCGACCAGGAAGTTCACGACCGTGCCGGGGACCAGCACGAGGCCGGCCTCGATCGCCGACAGGCCGAGCACGTTCTGCAGGTAGATCGTGACGTACAGGTAGATCGCGAACAGCGAGCCGGAGATCGCGAAGACCGACAGCTGCGTGCCGGTGAAGACGGGATTGCGGAACAGCCCGAGCGGCAGCATCGGCTGGCGCCCGCGCTTCTCGATCACGATGAACGCGATCCACGCGATCGCCGCACCGCCCAGCTCGAGCACGATCGGGGTCGAGCCCCAGCCCTGCTCGTTGCCGCGCAGCAGGCCGAGCACCGTCAGGAACATGGCGGCGATCAGGGCCGCCTGGCCGGCGCCGTCGAGCGAGCGCGGGAACGGGTCACGCGACTCGCGCACCTTCGTGAGCGTGATCCACAGCGCGGCGGCGCCGATCGGCACGTTGACCAGGAAGATCCATTGCCAGCTCAGCCCGGAGGTGAGTGCGCCCCCGGCGAGCGGGCCGATGGCGAACGAGCCGCCGATCGTCGCGCCCCAGACGGCGATCGCGAACGTGCGGCCCTTGGCGTCCTGGAACGCGTTGGCGAGCAGCGCGAGGGCGACGGCGAACAGGATCGCGGCCCCCAGGCCCTGGACGGCACGAGCGGCGACGAGCGCCTCGATCGAGCCGGACGCGGCGGCGGCGACCGAAGCGCCGGTGAAGAGCGTGAGGCCGCCGATGAACAGGCGGCGGCGACCAAGACGGTCGGCGAGGAAGCCCGCGGTCAGCACGGTGCTCGCCAGCGCGAGCGTGTAGGCGTCGACCACCCACTGCAGGCCGCCGAGGCCGGTGTGCAGGTCGCGGGCGATCGACGGGAGCGCGGTGTTGACGACCGCGATGTCGAGCATGAGCATCGCCGTGGCGAGCGACACGACGGCGAGCGTCCAGTCGCGGGAGGGCAGGGAGGGGGAGGTCATGGCGCCCATCGTCCGCCTCCGAATGTCGGGCGTCGTCGTCCGCAGGAGCGATCTGCGGTCCGCCGTGGGGACGACGCCCGGCAGGTCCTCACAGGGGCGGGGAGCGAATCGTCCGCTCGGCCGATGCCGCGCGACGGTCCGGCCCGTACGGTGACGTTCGTGTCCACCCGCAACTCCGAATCGAGCCGCATCGCCTTCGAGCTGCACGACGTGGTGGCGCACGGGTTGTCGGCGATCGCGATCCAGGCCGAGGCCGCCCAGGCGGCGCTCAGGCGCGATCCGTCCTCGGCCTCGGCCGCGCTGGAGACGATCCGCGGCGCCGCGCACGAGGCGCTCGAGGACATGCGCCGGCTGCTGCTGATGACCCACGACGCGCAGGACGGCTGCGGGCGCATGCCGCAGCCCGGCCTCGACCAGATCGACACGCTCGTGCTGCACGCGCAGGCGTCCGGCCAGAGCGCGCTGCTCGTCCGCGACGGCGAGCCGCGTCCGCTGCCCGCCTCACTGGCGCTGGCCGCCTTCCGGATCGTGCAGGAGGGGCTCGCGAACGCCGGCGGCCGGCCCGCGACCGTGCGCGTCGCCTGGGGCGCGAGCGCGCTCGAGGTCGAGGTCTCCGACGACGGCGGCAGCCGCGGCCCGCGGCGCACCTCCGGCATGCGCGAGCGCGTCCGGCTGCACGGCGGCGAGCTGCGGGCCGGGCCGCGGCGCGGCGGCGGCTACCGCGTGACCGCGACCTTCCCGGTCTAGCTTTCGCCCTGCTGATCAGGCCGGATCGGCGGATGGTCGCAGGGCGGTGCGACGGCGCAGCGCCCGGTGCGCCTCGAGGCCGATCAGGACGAGTGCCGGCGGCACGGTCGCCGGGAGCACGTCGAACACCCGGAACAGCTGGTCCCAGGCGAGCGACACGACGAGCATGGCGCCGGCCATCCACCACTGCGGCCGGCGCTCGATCGCGAGGATGCCGCCGAGGACGCCGGCGGCGAGGAAGTCCCCGTAGCCGAGCGAGCTGAAGCCGAAGGCGCCCGCCTGCAGGCTCGGGAGGCCGGGCGCCGGGACGGCGGCCACGAGCGTCGCGTTCGGCGCCTCGAGCCGGCCCGAGAACACGAGGTAGGCGTCGATCGCCGCCATCGCCACCAGGCCGGCCTTGACCAGTCCGAGCGGCCCGGAGCCGGCGAGCAGCCGCCCGAGCGTGACCGCCGATCCCGCGATCAGCAGGTCGCCGGCGAGCTGGCCGACGCGCGCGTCCTGCAGCACCCACGCAACCGCCAGGAGCGGGATCGCCAGCAGCGCGAGCCACGGGCGCGCGCCGTGGGCGGCCCAGCCGAGCGCGAGCGCGGCCCCGATCGGCACGCCCAGCAGCGCCGCCCAGGTGTAGACGTCGGCGCTCGCCGGCACGAGCGAGATCGCCGCGATGCAGACGACGATGCTCAGCGGCAGCACGAGCGCCCAGGCGCCGCGGCGCGCCCGTGCCAGCCACGCCGGCAGCCCGGCGGCGGGCAGCGCGACGCACAGTGCCTGGAGCACGGTGAGCACGGCGTTGTCTGTGTGGAACCACATCGGGCGCGTTCCCCGCATGCAGGATGGCGATCCGACCTCAAGGCAGCATTACCCTGTTGCTCGTCTCCGAGCAGCCGCCAGACCCCCGAAGCGACCGACGGCTGCTGTGGCGAGCCGCGCTCTGCGCCGTCCTCGTGACGCTGATGACGGCGGGCACGACCGTGGCGGCCGTGCTGCTGCAGGTCAAGGACGTCATCGCGATCGTCCAGCAGGGCCAGCCGGCGATCCCGCGCATCCACTCCGCGCTCGACGACGTCGCCGCCGGCAAGCCGCAGACGATCCTGCTGCTCGGCTCCGACCACCGCTTCGCCTACGACACGCTCGGGGCGAGCAACCAGGCGAACTCGGACACGATGATCCTCGTCCACCTGGACCCGAACGAGAACGCGACCACCGTGCTGTCGATCCCGCGTGACCTGCAGGTCACGATCCCGGGCCACGGGACCGCGAAGATCAACGCCGCGTTCGCCGAGGGCGGCCCGGTGCTGGCGGCCAAGACGGTGCGCGCGCTGCTCGGGGTCAAGATCAACCACGTCTTCGTGACGACGTTCACGGCGTTCAGCCGGGCGGTCGACTTCATCGGCTGCGTCTACTCCGAGGTCGACCACCGCTACTACGTCCCGCCCGAGTCCGGGTACGCGGCGATCGACCTCCAGCCCGGCTACCAGCGCCTGTGCGGCGCCGCCGCGCTGAGCTTCGTGCGCTTCCGCCACTCCGACAACGACCTCGTGCGCGCCGCCCGCCAGCAGGCGTTCCTGCGCTCCGCCGGCCAGCAGGTCCGCGTCTCCGGCCTGATCGGCAAGGCCAAGCAGCTCGTTCGCGTGCTGGCCAACTACACCCAGACCGACGTGCGCTCGTCGCTGTCGCTGCTGCGCCTGCTCAAGCTCGCGGTGCTGTCGGCCAGCCACCCGGTGGTCCAGGTGGCGTTCCCGGCGACCTTCCCGCAGGACCCGAAGGACACGTTCGTGTACTCGGACCCGGTCACGCTGCAGGCGGCCGTCCACAAGTTCCTGCACCCGCCCGCTCCGCGGAAGCCGAAGCCGACCAGGCGCCACCACCGCAAGGGCTCGACGTCGTCGCGGTCCGCCGTCCAGCTCGTCGCCGCGCCCGGCCAGCGCGCCGCCGGCAAGGCGCTGCGGCGGAAGGCGCACTTCGGCGTCTACCACCTGTCCGGGCTGATCCGCGGGTCCTCGCCCGCCTCGGCGGGGACGCCCCGGGCGTACCAGATCAAGGACCTGAGCGGGAAGCGCCACAACGCCTACCGGTGGACGTTCGCGACCGGCGAGCCCGGCGAGTACTACGGCCTGCAGGGCACGACCTGGTCCGACCCGCCGATCCTCCAGGAGGCGACGGGCACGATCCGGATCCGCGGCCGCACGGCGCTCGTCGCCACGTCGGGCGGCAAGGTGCTGTGGATCGGCTGGCGGCGCGGGCGCAGCGTCCACTGGGTGTCGAACACGCTGACCCAGACGCTGACCTCGAAGGAGATGGTCGCGCTGGCCGAGGCGGCACGCCTTTGACGTCGCTGCGTGCGCGCACGCGCGACACCCTGCTGACCGCCATCCGCGGCGGCGCGTTCCCGGACGGGCGGCTGCCGCCCGAGGGCGCGCTCGCGCGCCGGCTCGGCGTCAGCCGCACGACGATCCGGGGCGTGCTCCAGGGCTTGGCCGAGGACGGCGTGGTCTCCCGCCGCCGCCGCCACGGGACGACCGTCAACCAGCACCTGCTGCGCTCCGCCATGCGCCTGAACCGGCTCGTCCCGTTCACGACGCTGGTGGAGCAGAGCGGCCACGCGGCGTCCACGGACGCGCAGCACGTGCGCGGGGGGACCGCGGACGCCGAGGTCGCCGAGGCACTCGGGATCGACGAGGGCGCGCCGTGCGTGATCGCCGAGCGGCTGCTGCGCGCCGGCGGCGCGCCGGTCATCGCGGTCTGCGACGTCGTCCCGGTCGCCCACCTCACGGTCGACCCCGCCGACGTCGCCGACGCGTCGACGACGTTCGAGTTCGTCGAGCGCAACGCGGTCGCGGCGGCCGACTACGCGAGCACCGCGATCGTCCCGCGCGTCGCGACGGCCGACGCCCCGGCCGGCCTCGACCTGCCGGACGGCACGCCCTACATCGAGCTGGTGGAGACGATCTTCTCGGCCGAGCACGAGCCGCTGGCGATCTCGCGGGTCGCCGTCGACGACCGGCTGGTCCGCCTGTCGCTGCTGCGCCGCGACGGCTGATCGCCACCCGGGCATCTTGTCCCGCAGGCCAAGGACAGGGCCGCGGCCGAGCGGGATCCTGATTGGTATGACCAATCCAGACGGCCTCGCACGCGATGCGGGCGACCTCGCCTCCTTCGGCTATGACCAGCAGCTCCGCCGCCGTCTGGGCAGCTACGCGTCGTTCGCGGCCGGCTTCAGCTTCGTCTCCATCCTCACCACGGTCTTCCAGCTGTTCTTCTTCGGCTTCTCGTTCGGTGGAGCCTCGTTCTTCTGGACCTGGCCGATCGTGTTCGGCGGCCAGTTGCTGGTCGCCTGCTGCTTCGCCGAGCTGGCGACCCGCTATCCGATCTCGGGCTGCATCTACCAGTGGTCGCGCCGGCTCTCGACGCCGACGTTCGGCTGGTTCGCCGGCTGGACGATGCTGATCGCGCAGATCGTCACGGTGTCCGCCGCCGCGATCGCGCTGCAGGTCGTGCTGCCGACGGTCTGGTCGGGCTTCCAGCTGGTCGGGCACGACTCGGCGCTGACCTCGACCGACGGCGCCACCAACGCGGTCCTGCTCGGGGCGATCCTGGTCACGCTGACGACGATCGTCAACGCGGTCGGCGTGCGGGCGATGGCGACGATCAACTCGATCGGGGTCACGTGCGAGCTGATCGGCGTCGTGCTGCTGGTCATCCTGCTGTTCGCCAACGCCGAGCGCGGGCCGGGCGCCGTGCTGCACTCGACCGGCGCCGCGCCGCACCACTCCTACCTCGGCGTATTCGTCATCTCCGCGCTGATGGCGGCGTACGTGATGGTCGGCTTCGACTCGGCGGGCGAGCTGTCCGAGGAGACGCACAACCCCCGCCGGACGGCGCCGAAGGCGATCATCGGCGCACTGTGCGTGTCCGGCATCGGCGGCGCGCTGCTGCTGCTCGCCGCGATCATGGCGGCTCCGTCGCTGACCAGTGGCGACCTCTCGACCGTCGGCCTGCCCTACGTGCTGACCGCCGCGCTCGGGACGACGCTCGGCAAGATCTTCCTGGTCGACGTCGCGATCGCGGTCTGCGTGTGCACGCTGGCGATCCAGACGGCCGCGTCGCGGATGCTGTTCTCGATGTCGCGCGACAACATGCTGCCGGGGTCGGCGGCGCTGTCGCGGGTGTCGGCGACGACGGGCGCGCCCGTGCTGCCGGCGATCGTCGTCGGCGTCCTGGCCGTGGCCGTGCTCGTGGTCAACGTCGGCGAGGCGTCGGTGTTCACCGCGCTGGCGAGCGTCTGCATCGTGCTGCTCTACGCCGCCTACCTGATGGTGACGGTGCCGCTGCTGGTCGCCCGCCTGCGCGGGAGGCTCGCCCCGCAGACCGAGCCCGGGCTGTTCAGCCTCGGCCGCCTCGGCGTCCCGGTCAACGTGCTGGCGATCATCTACGGTGCCGCGATGATGATCAACCTGGTCTGGCCGCGCGCGAGCGTGTACGACCCGGCCGGCGGTCACCCGTTGCTGCAGTGGTTCGCGCCGCTGTTCGTGCTCGCGACCGCGCTCTCCGGCGTGATCGCCTTCCTGGTCCACCGGCCGCACCGGTACTTCGCGCCGGCGCCGGCGCCGGCGGCGGCGACGGCGGGCGCCCAGGCGTGAGCGGGACCGCGACGACCCACGCCGCGCGCGACCACGCGCGGGCGCAGGGCGCGGGCCGCGCCGACGCGATGCCGGTGCTGCCGGCGTCGGACTGGCCCGGCCCGCTCCCGGCCGGGGTCTCGCCCTCCGCGCTCACGTGGGCGGAGACGGTGGCCGGCGGCGGCTACACGTCGATGGTGCTCGCCCGCGGGATGACGCTGCGCCTGACCGACGTCGCGGGCGACGCCTGCGCGCACCTGCTGCTCTACAACGCCGACCAGCCGTGGGAGCGTCTCAACGTGGCCGACACGGTGAAGATCCCGTGGCAGGCGTACCTGTCGGCCGGGCACCCGCTGCTGTCGGACCAGGGGCGCGTGCTGGCCACGATCGTCGAGGACGGCTCGGGGCGCCACGACGCGCTCTGCGGGACCACCTCGCGAGCGGTCAACGACGCGCGCTACGGCGACGGCTCGCCCGAGGGCGGCACCCCGGCCGGGCGCGAGCTGTTCCTGCTCGCCGGGGCCAAGCACGGCCTCGGCCCGCGCGACATCGGGCCGAGCGTGTCGCTGTTCCAGGGCGTGGGCGTGCGCGACGGCGGTGCGCTCGCGTTCGAGGGCGGCGCCGGGGCCGGCACGCACGTCGACCTGCGCTGCGAATTGCCGGTCGTGATCCTGATCGCCAACGTCCCGCACCCGCTCGACCCGCGCGGCGAGTACACATGCACCCCGCTGGAGGTGCTGGCCTGGCCCGGCGACCCCACCCAGCCCGACGACGAGCTGTGGGCGACCTCGCCCGAGCTCGACCGCGCGCTGCGCAACACCGCCGGCTACGCCGCGGCACGGGGGCTGGCGTGAGCGTGCTCGACGAGGTCGTCCCCGCCCGGTCGCCGTGGTCGGGCGTCGTGGCCGCCGGCCACACGCTCACGATCGTCGACCTCGAGGGCAACCAGGCGGTCGACTGCCTGCTCTACAACGCCGCCGACACCGCCGAGCGCTACTCGGCCCCGGACACGATCGCCGCCCAGGGCAACCTGTTCGTCACCACCGGCACCGTGCTGCGGAGCTGCGAGGGGCGGGCGCTGATGACCGTCGTCTCCGACGACGTCGGGCGCCACGACACCGTCGGCGGCGCCTGCTCGAAGGAGTCCAACACGCTGCGCTACGGCCATCACACCCACCACCAGCACGCGTGCGTGGAGAACTTCCTGCGCGAGGGCGCGCGCTGGGGGCTCGGCAAGCGCGACCTGGTGTCCAACCTCAACTGGTACATGAACGTTCCGGTGGAGGAGGACGGCACGCTCGGGATCGTGGACGGGATCTCGGCGCCGGGGCTGACCGTCTCGATGCGGGCCGAGATGGACACGCTGGTGCTGATCTCGAACTGCCCGCAGATCAACAACCCGTGCAACGGGTTCGACCCGACGCCGGTGCGGGTCGTGGTCAGCGCTCCGTGACCCGGGTCCTCGTCGCCAACCGTGGGGAGATCGCCTGCCGGATCATCCGCTCGGCCCACGCGCTCGGGTGGGAGGCGGTGGCGGTGTTCTCGGACGCCGACCGCGGCGCGCCGCACGTCGGGATGGCCGACGACGCGGTGCGGCTCGGGCCGGCGGCGCCGCGCGCGTCCTATCTCGACGCCGCCAAGCTCGTGCGGGCGGCGCTCGACGCGGGCTGCGCCGTGCTGCACCCGGGCTACGGGCTGCTGTCCGAGGACGCGCCGTTCGCCCGCGCGGTCGAGGCGGCGGGGATCGCGTTCGCCGGCCCGACGCCGGCGCAGCTGGAGGCGTTCGGGGCCAAGGACCGGGCGCGGGCGCTGGCGCGCGAGGCGGGCGTGCCGATGCTCGACGGCTCCGGCGTGCTCACGTCGTCCGGCGAGGCGGTCGCGGCGGCCGAGGCGATCGGGTTTCCGGTGATGCTCAAGGCGACGGCCGGGGGCGGCGGCATCGGCCTCGCGGTCTGCCATGACGCCGCTGCGGTGCCTGAGGCCTTCGCGCGCGTCGGCCGGGTGGCCGGCGCCAGCTTCGGCGCGGGCGGGGTGTTCTGCGAGCGCTACGTCGCCGCCGCGCGGCACGTCGAGGTGCAGGTGTTCGGCGACGGGACGGGCCGCGTCCTCGCGCTCGGCGACCGCGACTGCACGCTTCAGCGCCGCAACCAGAAGGTGATCGAGGAGGCGCCGGCGCCCGGCCTCCCGGATGCGCTGCGCGACCGCATCGCCGCCGCGGCGGTCGACCTCTGCGCGGCGGCGTCCTACCGGTCGGCGGGGACGGTCGAGTTCGTCTACGACGGCGAGCGCGAGGAGGCGTCGTTCCTCGAGGTCAACGCGCGGCTGCAGGTCGAGCACCCGGTGACCGAGGCGACGCACACGGGCCTGGACCTCGTCGCCTGGATGCTGCGCCTGGCCACGGGCGACGGCGCGATGCTCGACGGCCCGCCGCCCGCCGCCGCCGGCTGCGCGGTCGAGGCGCGCGTGTACGCCGAGGACCCCGGCAACGACCACCGCCCGAGCCCGGGACTGATCACGAACGTGGAATTCCCGGACAACCTGCGGGTCGACGGATGGGTCGCGGCCGGGACCGAGGTCACGAGCGCCTACGACCCGCTGCTGGCGAAGCTGGTCGCCACCGGCGCCACACGGGCGGACGCGCTCGACGCGCTGGCCGCCGGGCTGGCGCGGACGCGCGTCGACGGCGTGGCCACGAACCTGGCGCTGCTGCGCGCGGCGCTCGCGCATCCGGCCGTGCGCGCGGTCGAGCACACGACCGCGACGCTTGCCGAGGTCGTGGTCGACGAGCCGCGGATCGACGTGCTGTGCGGCGGCACGCTGACCACGCTGCAGGACTGGCCCGGCCGCACCGGCCTGTGGCACGTGGGCGTGCCGCCGTCCGGCCCGATGGACGACCGCTCGATGCGGCTGGCCAACCGGGCGCTCGGCAACCCCGAGGGGACGCCGGCGCTCGAGTGCACGCTGCAGGGACCGGCGCTGCGCTTCTCCACGCCGGCGCTCGTCTGCGTCGGCGGCGCCGAGGCCGAGCTGACCGTCGACGGCGAGCCGGTCGAGCGCTGGGTCCCGTTCGAGGTCCCGGCCGGCGCCACGCTCGACGTCGGCCCCGCCACCGGGCGCGGGCTGCGCACCTACGTCTGCGTGGCGGGCGGATTCGACGTCGCGCCATACCTGGGCAGCGCGGCGACGTTCACGCTCGGGCGCTTCGGCGGCCACGGCGGCCGCGAGCTGCGCGCGGGCGACGTGCTCGCGCCCGGGACCGCGCCGCGCACGGCGCCCGCGCCGGTGGTCGACCCGCCGGCCCTGACCTCCGAGTGGGAGATCGCCGTGCTGGATGGCCCGCACGCGGCGCCCGAGTTCTTCACCCCCGAGGACATCGAGGCGCTGCACGCGACCGCCTGGCGGGTGCACTTCAACTCGGCGCGCACCGGTGTGCGGCTCGTCGGCCCGCGCCCGCGGTGGGCGCGCGAGGACGGCGGCGAGGCAGGCCTGCACCCGTCGAACATCCACGACACGCCGTACGCGATCGGCGCGCTCGACTTCACCGGCGACGTGCCGATCCTGCTCGGGCCGGACGGCCCGAGCCTCGGCGGCTTCGTGTGCCCGGTGACCGTCGTGCGCGACGAGCGCTGGAAGCTCGGCCAGCTGCGGCCCGGCGACACCGTCCGGTTCCGGCGCAGCGGGCCGTCGGACGGCGGCGTGCTGGCCCGGCGCTCCGACGTCACCTACCGCCGCTCGGGCGACGACAACCTGCTCGTCGAGTTCGGCGAGATGACGCTCGACCTCGGCCTGCGCATGCGGGTGCACGCGCTGCAGGAGCGCCTGGCCGCCGAGGCGCTGCCGGGCATCGTCGACCTGACCCCGGGCATCCGCTCGCTGCAGGTTCACGTCGACCCCGACGTGCTGGCGCTGCCCCGGCTGCTGGGGCTCGTGCGCGAGCTCGAGGACGACCTGCCGCCCACGCCCGAGCTCGAGGTCCCGAGCCGGATCGTCCACCTGCCGCTGTCGTGGGACGACCCCGCGACGCGCGAGGCGACCGAGCGCTACATGGCGGGCGTGCGCGACGACGCGCCGTGGTGCCCGTGGAACATCGAGTTCATCCGCCGCGTCAACGGGCTGGACTCGGTCG
>JAXDHL010000046.1:0-3799 GCA_034664525.1 Solirubrobacteraceae bacterium | reverse complement strand
ACGACGCGGCGTCCGAGGCGAGGAACACGCACGCGCCCACCAGCTCCTCGGGCGCGCCCCAGCGGCCCGCCGGGGTGCGCCGCTCCAGCCACTTGTTGAACTCGGGGTCCGACCACAGCGCCTCGTTCAAGGGCGTCTTCATGTACCCCGGCGCGATCGCGTTGCAGTTGAGCCCGGCGCGCGCCCAATCGGCCGCCATGCCCTTCGTGAGGTTGGCGACGGCGCCCTTGGTCGCGGTGTAGGGGGCGATGCTCGCCCGCGCCATCGCGGCGTTGACGGAGGAGATGTTGATGATCTTCCCGCGCCCGCGCGCGAGCATGTGGCGCGCGCACGCCTGCGCGACGTTGAACACCCCGGTCACGTTGGTCTCCATCAGCCGTGCGAACGCCTCGGCGGGGAAGTTCTCGAGCGGGGCGCGGTGCTGGACCCCCGCGTTGTTGACGAGGATGTCGATCGGACCGTCGGCCTCCGCCGCGTCCACGGCCTGCGCCACGGCGGCGTGATCGGTGACGTCGAACGCGAGCTGCTCGGCGCCGGGGATCTCCGCGGCCGCGGCGGCCAGCTTCTCCCGGTCGCGGCCGTTGAGGATCACCGCCGCCCCGGCCTCCGCAAGACCGCGGGCGAGCGCGAGCCCGATGCCCTGGGAGGAGCCGGTGACCAGCGCGCGCAGGCCGTGCAGGTCGAACAGCGTTGCCCCCATCAGCCCGGCCAGAGCGTCTCGCCGCCGTCCACGCGCAGGACCTGGCCGTTGACGAACCGCGCCTGCGGGCCGACGAGGAACGCCACCGCGTCGGCGATCTCCTCGGGCTCGGCGTAGCGCTCGAGCGACACGCCGACCTGCATCTTCTCGGGATCAGTCGTCCGCGTCGCCTGGAAGCGCGCGGTCTTGGTCGCGCCCGGGCTGACCGCGTTCACGCGCACACCGTGGGGCCGCAGCTCGCTGGCCAGGCAGCGGGTGTAGTGCACGACGGCGGCCTTCAGCGTCGAGTAGATCGCCTCGTTGGAGCGGCCGAAGTGCGCCGCCGCGGACGCGATGTTGACCACACAGCCGCTGCGGCGGTCGCGCATCGGGCGCACGAAGGCCTGCGTGACGAGCATCGTTCCGATCAGGTTGTTCGTCGTCTCGACCTGGATGTCCTCGAGCGAGATGTCGAGCGCGTTGTTCGGGTCGGGCTTGCCGTCCGTGGCGCCGATGTCGCCTCCGGCGCAGTTGACCAGGATGTCCACGTCGCCGAGCTCCGCGCCGATCGTGCGGAACATCGCGTCGACCGCCGACGGGTCGCCGATGTTGCCGACCACCGCGGTCACGCGGCCGCCGTGGCGGGCGATCTCCCGGGCGACCTCGTCGAGGCTGGCCGCCTCCCCGTACTTTGCCGGCTGCTCGCCGTCGCGGTCGTGGATGGCAACGTCGGCGCCCAGCGACGCGAGCTTGTCCGCCATCGCGCGGCCGAGACCGCGCCCGGAGCCGGTGACGAAAGCGATCCTGCCGGCCAGAAGTGTGTCTGTCATCTCACTCCATGAGTCCGAGCGCGCGCATGTTCGCGGCGCTCCTTAGCATCATGTCCCGCTCGTAGGAAATCAACGCCTCGCCGCGCTCGCCGCGCTCCCACGGGGTCCGGTGGTCCTCGTCCTCGCCGAGCTGGTTGACCCGGGCGGCCCGCAGCGCCGCGGCGAGCCGGCGGGCGTCCATCGGCGGGTAGCCGCGCCACCAATCCTCGGTGAAGAGGCGGATATGGCGCGCCTGGAGCGCACCCGGCTCCAGCGAGGCGGTCAGGTCGCGGCCGAGGATCTCCACGAGCTCCGCGAACGGGACCGCACCGTCGCCGATCGCGCAGCGCACGAGCCGATAGCCCTCGTCGGTGGGCTGCACGCGGTAGTCCTTGAGGTGGACGTGCCGCACGCGCGGCGCGACGGCGCGCGCGAACTCGAGCGGCGCCTCGGCGACGGGGAACGCGTTGCCGGTGTCGAGCGTGATGCCGACGGCGTCGCCGGCCTGCACGCAGAGCTCCATCAGGTCGGCGCTGGTGAAGTCCTGGTGGTTCTCGATCGCGATGCTCACGCCGGCCGCGGCGGCGAGCGACGCGACGCGTGCCAGCCGCGCGCGCACGCCGTCGAGGATCCGCGGCCAGTCGACCGCGTGGCGGTCGCCCTGCAGGACACGGGTGAGCGCCATGCGCACGACGCGCGCGCCCAGTGCGCCGGCGCACTCGAGCGCGGCGCCGTCGCCCGCGGGGTCCATGCCGCAGCTGACGACGGGGATCATGCCGTCCAGGCGCAGCCCGGTGAGGTCGAGCCCGTCGAGCCAGGGCTGATGGAGCTCCACCACGCGCGCGCCGATCTCGCGCGCGATCTCGAGGAACCCTTCGAGGCCCGTCCCATCGGCGTTGCCCTGCAGCCCCAGCGTGTAGGTGAGGCCGTAGGGGTTCAGGCCGACGGCGAGGCTCATGGCACCAGCAGCTCCAGCTCGCTGCCCGTGCCGGCGGCGGACGGGCCACGGTTCCAGCGCAGCGTCCAGCCCTCCGGCAGCTCGCCGGAGGCGACCCCGGCCGATAAGCGATCGCCGTCGCGCGCGACCTCGACGCGCACGCGCTCCTCGCCCGACGCGCCGAACAGCCGCACCGTGCGACGCTCGCCGCTCGCCAGGCCGAATACGTCGAACGTGGGGGCGACGGCGTCGTCGTAGTCCGGGCGGTCGCTGCGCGGCCCGGTCGCGATCACCGCGCCCGGCCGCACCAGCAGCGGCAGCGAGTCGTAGCCGTGCCGCTGCCGCACCCAGCCGGGGCCGCTGACCACGCTGCCGTCCCAGTAGCTCGTCCACTCGCCGGCGGGCACGTAGACGTCGACGTCGCCCTCGTCGCAGAAGACCGGCGCGACGAGCAGGTCCGGGCCGAGCATGTACTGGCGATCCAGGTACGCGCATGTCCGGTCGTCGGGGAACTCGAGCAGCATCGCCCGCATCATGGGGATCCCCGCTTCGTGGGCCGTGACCGCGGCTGCCCACAGGTACGGCATCAGCTCGTTCTTGAGCCGCGCGAACGCGCGCGTGACCGACACCGCCTCCTCGCCGAACGCCCACGGCACGCGATGCGAGCTCGAGCCGTGCAGCCGCGAGTGGGAGGACAGCAGGCCGAACGCGACCCAGCGCTTGAACAGTCCCGCCGGCGGCGTGCCTTCGAAGCCACCGATGTCGTGGCTCCAGAAGCCGAAGCCGCCGAGCCCGAGCGACAGGCCGCCGCGCAGCGACTCGGCCATCGACGCGTAGGTCGACTCGCAGTCGCCGCCCCAGTGCACCGGAAACCGCTGGCCGCCGACCGTGGCCGAGCGGGCGAACAGCACGGCCTCGCCGGGACCTCGTTCCGCCTCGAGGGCCTCGAACACGGTCTGGTTGTAGAGGTAGCTGTAGTAGTTGTGCATCCGGTGCGGGTCGGAGCCGTCGAACCACACGACGTCCTCGGGGATCCGCTCGCCGAAATCGGTCTTGACCGCGTCCACCCCCGACGCGAGGAGCGCGCGCACCTTGCCCGCGAACCACTCGCGCGCGGCGGGATTGGTGAAGTCCACCAGGCCCATGCCGGCGACCCACATGTCCCACTGCCATACCGTGCCGTCCGGACGGCGCACCAGGTACCCGGCCTCGGCCGCCTCGCGGAACAGCGGGGACCGCTGGCCGATGTACGGGTTGATCCAGACGCTCCGCCGGAGCCCGCGCTCACCGAGACGCTCCAGCATCTTCTCCGGCTCCGGGAAGGCCCGCCGGTCCCACTCGAAGTCGCACCAGTGCAGGGCGCGCATCCAGTAG
>JAXDHL010000045.1:0-4870 GCA_034664525.1 Solirubrobacteraceae bacterium | reverse complement strand
GGGCACGGACGCTCCACCCAGACCAGCGACGGTCACGACATGGACCACTATGCCGACGACCTCGCTGCGCTGACCGCCCATCTCGACCTCCAGGACGCGGTTCACGTCGGACACTCCACAGGTGGCGGCGAAGTGGTGCGCTACCTCGCTCGACACGGTGAAAGCCGCGTGGCGAAAGCGGTCTTGATCAGTGCAGTGCCGCCGCTCATGGTGCAGACTGACGCCAATCCCGGCGGGCTGCCGAAGAGCGTGTTCGACGACCTCCAGGCCCAGCTGGCCGCCAACCGGTCCGAGTTCTACCGGGCGCTGCCGGCGGGCCCCTTCTATGGCTTCAACCGACCCGGCGTGGAAGCCTCGGAAGCGATCATCGAGAACTGGTGGCGCCAGGGAATGATGGGCGGCGCGAAGGCACATTTCGACGGCATCGTCGCCTTCTCCCAGACCGATTTCACCGAGGATCTCAAGAAGATCACGGTGCCCGTCCTGGTGATGCACGGCGATGACGACCAGATCGTTCCCTACGCCGACTCCGGACCGCTGTCCGCCGAGCTCGTGCAAACCGGCACGCTGAAGACCTACAAGGGATTCCCGCACGGCATGCCGACCACTGAGGCCGAGACGATCAACGCTGACCTGTTGGCCTTCCTGCAGTCCTGACCGGCCGGGCGGCCGGGTCGCTGCTCGCTCTCCGTATAGCGAGAGCCTATGGAGGGTCGGAAAAGGATGATTGGACGCTATGCCCTACGGCGTTCAGTATCAGCGCCATGCTCGAACTCCCCGCACGACCACCGATCAGCCGACTCATCGACGCGGTCAGCCGTGCCATCCACGCGGGCGACGCCGACGATCGGGTCCACTTCCACGCCGGCGACCACGGTCGTCCCTACGTGTGCGAGAACCCGCGCTGCGAGGGACCGGCCCTGGGCAGCGCACGCAGCTGAAACGCCGCAGACGCCCGAGCGGCCGCCGCTCTTGACGGCGGCGTCGCAGAGAGGAACATGCATCAGGTCCCCATCCAAGAGGAGGCCATGGGCATGTGCTACGAGCACTGGCAGCGCCGGCGTCGCGAGGAGGACGAGGAGAGCCGCGAGATCTGGCAGGACTTTCAGCGCACGACGCCGATCTCCGATCCACGGCCGGACGAGGTGACGGAGGTCGACCTCGCCGAATCCCAGCCGGCTGAGACGGCACCGGAGCGCTAGACGATCGAGGCTGCGCGCCGGGGCAGTCGGGTCTCCCCCGCATTGCGCCTCGGCGTGTCGCCCCTTGACCCGCCGCCGGCTCTCGCCGGCGTCACGAACGCCGTCCGGAGGTCATGACGCCGTCAGTGTCCGCGCACGCGCGTCAGACGAATGCGGACGGGGGCGCTGTAGCGCTGCGCGAAGGTCTCGGGGGTCATGCCGATGCGCTCGATGCGCTCGCCGTACTTGGCCAAGTACGCCGTCGCGCGATCGGCGCTCGGGCCGCTGCGATCGATGGTCGCCCGACCGGAGATGACGACGATGTCGCCACCGGCCCCGTCGCCGGCGAAGTTCAGCGCCACCCGCGGGTTGGCCTCCAGGTTCCGGACGCGCGCGCCGGGCATGCTGTACATGGTCACCGAGTCCGCGCCGTCCCAGAGAAACCAGACCGGAGCGGGCAGTGGTGCTCCGGCGGGCGTGACCGTCGTGAGCCAGACCACGGGATCCTCGCGCAGGTGGCGAGCAACGCGAGCGCCGAACTCGGTGCCTTCGTCGATCACGCGACGATGATACGAATCCGCCGCCGTCGCCACAGTCGCCGCGTGGTGTCCGTGCTCCTGAGGTCGACGATCTCCCCACTCGCGGGGCGTCAGCGGTCCGCCGGAAGGTGCATGTTTGCGCAGGGCCGCGCAAGGGGTATCGCCCCTTTCCGCACGTGCCGGTCGCACGGCGAGGGGTGGAGGGGGAACATCATGAGGGGATCACGCACCAGGATCGCGGCGCTGCTCGGCACGCTCGCGCTGCTGACCACGGCATCGGCGGCGGAAGGAGCGGGCATGCTGCCGCCCGACCCGCCGCTGGCGACCTCGAGCAACGTGCACCTGCTCGGCCATCTCGCCGGCAACGCCGCGGGCATGAACTTCTCCGGCCACTACGCCTACGTCACCGGGTGGACCGGCGTCACCGTGCTCGACATCGCGCGCCCCGACGCGCCGAGCGTCGTCGGCGAGCTGCCGCTGCCGCACTTCGAGAACGAGGACGTCGACGTCTGTGGGTCGCTGCTGATCGTGGTCAACGACCGAGAGGCGAAGGACCTCGGCTCGGTCATGTATGTCGTCAGCATCGCGAACCCGACCACCCCGGCCATCGCGGCCGTCCTGCCGCTCGGGCTGACCGGCACCGGCCGCGGCTCGGGCCACATCGCGAACTTCGTCAACGCCGACTGCACGCAGGCGTGGATCGACGGCGGAGACCACGTCGAGGTCGTCGATCTCTCGAACCCGGCCGCGCCGCGCTCGCTCGGCAAGTTCGAGTCGGCCGCATCCAACAGCGCCGCGTTCCGCGTCAGCCACGACACCGAGCGCGACTCGACGGGCACGCTCTGGAACGTCGGCGGCGGGGGCGCCGCCGGCTACCAGCTGACCGCCGACCCCCTCGCGCCGCGGCTGCTCGGAACCACCGGCGCCGCCGGCACCAACCCGTCGCCCTACAACGACTTCATCCTCCACAACTCGCAGCGGCGCGGGAAGACGCTGCTGATCACCGAGGAGGACTACATCGACACGGACGAGGTCCCGCCCGGCGGCTGCCGCGGGCAGGGCAAGTTCGAGACCTGGGACCTCTCCCGGCTCAGCAAGGGCGCGATCACCCCGCTCGGGACCTGGCAGACGGAGCTCAACGGCATGTTCACCGGCGGCGCCGTCGACTCCAAGGCGCCGGTGACGGTCAACTGCTCGTCGCACTGGTTCGACGCCAAGGACGGCGTCGCCGCGGTCGGCTGGTACGAACAGGGCGTGCGCTTCCTCGACTACCGCACCCCCACCGACATCCGCCAGGTGGGCTACTACATCCCGGCCAACGGCTCGACCTGGGCGTCGTACTGGTCGCCCACGGACCCGACCGGCCAGATCGCCTACACCGCCGACGCGTACCGCGGCATCGACGTGCTGCGCATCGACAACGGCGGCATCGACGGCAAGAAGGTCAAGGCGCCGGTGCCGGCGTCCTGGTTCGGAAGCCCGACCCTCGACGCGGCAGCATTCCAGCCACACCCGGTCTACGGGTTCATGTGCCCCATCCTGAAGGCGTCCGTCGACGTGCCGGCGAGCTCATAGCGTTCTGACGCCGGGGAGCGCGTCAGCGCTGGAACTCGGAACGGCCGGCCGGGCCGGGGCGCTGGTGGTGGCGGGTCGTCACGACCCTCCGTGGCGCGAGATCGTCGATGAAGGTGTCGTGGACGACCGGCTCAGGCCGGCGGGAGATCTCGGTGACGCTTGGCGTTTTCATGAGTCCGTGCCCTCGTTGGGGTTCCCGAGCGATCTAGGCTGCTCGCCCTGCGGGCGGGCCGTCACCCAGGCGGATCGGCTCTCGTGGTTGATAGCTGAAGAGTAGGTCTCGGCCGGCAAGCGCACCATCCGGCGGACCGGAGAACGAGGGGTGGGCTACCCTGAACGCGGACCCCCCGGGCAGCCCGCACGATCGCCTGCCGGCGCGTTCAGTCGCTGATCGTCAAGATGGCGGCGTCGTGCTGGGCTATGCGTACTCGCCCCGGGTGCTCGCCCACGATCCGCCGCCCTCGACGGTGCAGGTCGCGGGCCGAGCGTTCACGCTGGGCAGCGCGAACGTCGCCCAGGCCGTGCTCACCGCCCAGGCGCAAGACCTCGTGGAACGCAGCGCGCTGGCCGGCCTGCTCTCGCGCATCACGCCGGTCCCGGCGCCCGACGACGCGCTGCTCGCGGTTCACACGCCGTCCTATCTCGGCCGCCTGCGCGACGCCTGCGCGGGCGGCCCGTGGGACGGCGAGCACGCACCGGTCACCGCGGCCACCTGGGACGCGGCCCGGCTGACCGTCGGCGGCGTGCTGGCCGCCGTCGACGCGGTCCTCGAGGGCCGGATCCGAAAGGCGCTCGTCCACGCTCGCCCGGCCGGCCATCACGCCGAGCCCGACCGAGCCGTCGCCTCGACCTACCTCAACAACGTGGCCTGCGGGGTCGAGCACGCCCGCGCCCTGGGTGTCGAGCGCGTGGCGATCATCGACTGGGACGTCCACATTGCAAACGGCGCCGAGCGCATCTTCTGGGACCGCGATGACGTCCTCGCGATCTCCCTGCACCAGCAGGACTGGTACCCCGCCCACGCGGGCGCCCTCGCTTCGACCGGCGGACCCGCCGCGAACGGAGCCACGGTCAACGTGCCGCTCCCGCCCGCGACCACGGACGCGGGCTACCTGCTTGCGTTCGACGAGATCGTCGCGCCGATCGTGCGCGGCTTCCGGCCTGACCTGATCATGGTCGCGGCCGGCCAGGACGCGTCGGTGTCCGACCCGACGGGCCGGATGCTGGTCTCCGCGGCCGGCTTTCGCGCACTCGCAGAGCGCGCCGCGCACCTCGCCGACGATCTCACCGGCGGACGTCTCGTGGCCAGCACCGAAGGGGGCTACAGCCCGATCTACAACCCGTTCTGCCTGCTCGCCGTCCTCGAAGGGCTCACCGGCGAGAGCGGCGGGATCCCCGACCCCTGGCACCACGACGCCACCGTGGTGGCCGCCCGAGCTCCGGCCGACGACCGCGTCCGAGCCGCCATCGCCGCCGTGCGCCGCGCCCAGCCGCGCTGGTTTCCCTGACGCCCGCGCCGGAACCGATCCGCTCGCCCCGCGAGCTTGGTTCTGGGCCGGCTCTCCGTTGCCGGAT
>JAXDHL010000044.1:0-4249 GCA_034664525.1 Solirubrobacteraceae bacterium | reverse complement strand
CTCCCGGCTGATGCCCTCCCGCTCGGCGATGTGGTCGAGGAACTCGTCCACGCTCATCTTGCGCGCCTCGCGGCTCTCGCGCAGCCCGCGTTCGAGCGCCGGATGGAGGTTCCGCGGGATCTCTCGCATCAGGTCCTCGACCTCGCCCGCCGAGACCCGGACGGCAAGGGTCTCGAGCACCGCCTCGGTCGCCTTGCGGGCCTGCTGGCGGTCGAGGCCCGCCAGCTCGGCGACCCGCAGCACGAGGTCATAGGGGTCGCGCGTCACGCGGCGGCGCCCGACCCCGGCCGCCTGCAGCAGCGGCTCGTATTCCGCCGGCAGCTGGGCCGCCATGTCGCGCAGCTCGCCCGGAGCGACGGCGACGCCCAGCGCGACGAAGACGGCGCGGGCGTGGGCCGCCGCGGTCCGGCGGTCGACGCCCTCGCGCTCGGCGACGCGCCGGTAGAACTCGTCGAGGCCGAATCGCTCAGCGCCCTCGCCCATGGTGGTGAGAAACCGGCGCACCTCGCTGGGAAGGAAGGCCGCGAGGTCCCGTGCCTCACCGAGCGTGAGGTGCTCGCCGAGCGTGCGGAGCGTCGCCTCGATCGCGCGCTCGGCCTCCTCGCGCGTGAGGTCTCCGACCTGCTCGACCGTGCCGATAAATGGGGCGTATCGCATGCGCACTCCCTCGTGGGTGAGACCACTGGAATAGGCGTCGGGGAGCAGAGGCCAAGCGCCGTCAGCGCAGCTTGCCCTCGATCCACGGCTCGAGCGGAACGTCACCGGGACGCAGCAGCTCGGACGTCTCGAGCGTCTCGGCCTCGGTGTCGAGCTGGATGCCGAACTCGTCCTCGACCTGCTCGGCCGCGCCGATCAGGACGAGTTCGATCCCGGGGTGGTCGAGCATCGCCGGATCGTCGACCGGGAGCCAGCGGCGGTCCCCGAAGCGGTCGCGCAGCGGGCGTGGCAGATCGGCACGGCGGCCGCGCGGGAGGCCCGTGCCCGGCGGCGCCGGCGCGTCAGGATTGCGCACGGCGACGATGAAGCTCGCCTCGCGGTGGAGGTTGAAGAGCCGCTGCGCCTCGCCGGGCTCCGGCGGCAGCTCGAGCGCGTAGGCGAGGTGCGAGTGACCGTCGTGGTCGGCGAGGACGTAGCGGCCCTCCCCCACCGGCCGCGCCTCGGGCTGCCGGCGCAGGCCGCGCGTGCGCGTCTCGTACGAACGGGCCTCCAGATCGTCGCGCAGCTCGTCCGGCCGCGGGGTGACCTCGGCCACGAGCGCCCACGCACGCTCGTGGCGCTCGGGATCGGGCAGGCGCTTGCGGCCGACCACGAGCAGGCGGTCGCATCCGCGCGTGTCCGGGTCCAGGACGACGACGAAGCGCGCGACGTCGTCGAGCGAGCGCACCTCGGTGACGCCGACGCGCGGGCGGTAGAAGAAGAACATGTCGCCGCGCTCGAGCTCGCGCGTCATGGTGGGTGCTGTAGGGCGCCCACGCCGCGGCGCAAGCCGGTTGCTCCCGCGGCGCAACGGCCTAGCGATCGGAGCATGACCGCGACGGACACCCTGACGACCGGCGCGCGCCAGATCGCACTGCGCTTCGTCGACGCCTTCAACACCCGCGACGCCGAGACCCTGCGCGACCTCGTCGCCCCCGACGCCGAGTTCGGCACGCTGAGCGGCGGCGTGCTCCGTGGCCACGACGGCCTGCGCGCATTGCTCGAGACCGCCGAGAAGCGGGACCTGCAGCTCGTGCCCTTCCGGACGCCGACCGTCGATCGCGACGGCGACGTCGTCCGGGTCACCGTGCCGATCCGGGAGCTGATCGGGCCCGACGACATCGAGCGCACGGCGGAGTTCGAGGTCCGCGACCGCCGCATCGTCGCCTTCGCCGTGCGGCCGTTCGAGTAGCGCTACTCCGGCTCGACGCCGTGCTCGCGCAGGTACGCGATGTAGAACGGGCGCAACGCGTCGGCGATCTGCCCGCGGCCTGAGTCCGTGAGATCGTCGAGGTGGGCGCTCAGGGTCTGCACGTCGGCGGTCGCCTCGTCGAACTCGCCGGCAGCGGCCTCGGCGGCCGGGAGGTACTCGAGCAGCCGCCAGAAGAACCCGAGGTCGAGGTGCCGTACGGCGTAGCGGATCGCCAGGTCGTGCAGCTCCTTCGAGGACAGGCGCTCGAGCGGGTCGTCATGAGCGTCGGCGGTCATCGAGGTCGGACAGTAGGCCGGTCGCGCCGGCTGGCGAGGAGCGGCCGGCGGCCTACGGGACCACGCATGACCGTCCAGACCCAGATCATCGCGCCGAGCCGGATCCCCGCCGGCGCACCGAACGACGGCGACGGGATCGTCGTCGGCACCGGGCCCGTCCGCGTGGACGCGTTCATCGACTTCCTGTGCCCGTTCTGCCGGGCGTTCGAGGAGCACTCGGGCGCGGCGCTGCAGCGGATGGTCGCCGACGAGCTGATCAGCCTCGTGTACCACCCGCTCGGCTACCTCGACGGGCTCTCGACGACCCGCTACTCGTCGCGCGCGGCGTCGGCGTCGGGCTGCGCGTCCGACGCCGGTGGGTTCGCCGCGTACAAGGCCGCCCTGTTCGCCAACCAGCCGCCGGAGGGCGGCCCGGGTCTCAGCGACGAGCAGCTGGTCGAGCTCGGGGGCGCCGTCGGGATCGACGACGGCGGCTTCCCGCCGTGCGTCAGCGGCCAGGCGTATCTCCCCTGGACGGAGTACATGACGGCGCGGGCGACGCAGCGCGGCGTGCAGGCGACGCCGACGGTCCTCGTCGGCGGCGTCCCGGTGCCCGCCAACGCCACGATGATCGCCGCCGCCGTCGCCGAGCTCCTCCCCTGACGCCGGACGAGGCGGGAGCTAGACGACCGGCCGGTAGTTCAGGTGGACGACGCCGCTGTCGTAGGCCTCTGACCCGCCGAGCGCGAGCTTCGTCGGGGAGCCGTCATCGCTGAAGAGCTTGCCGCCCGTGCCAAGGGCGACCGGGAAGACGAACAGGTGGAGCTCGTCCACCAGGCCGTCGGCCAGCAGCGCCCGCACGAGTCTGCCGCTGCCGCTGATGTAGATATCGCCGTCGATGCCGTTCTTGAACGCGCGGATGGCCTCCGCGTCGTACGCGCCGAGGACCGTCGAGTTGTTCCAGTCCGCGCGTTCCAGCGTCCCGGAGACGACGTATTTCGGCGTCTCGTTGAAGAACGGGGCGCCGGGGTCGTCCTCCGCAGTCCTGCCCGACCAGGCGGGTGCGAACATCTCGAAGGTCGTACGCCCCAGCAGGATCGCCTCGCTGGCGGCCGTGAGCGCACCGATCGCCTCGCCCATCTTCGGATCGAACGGATACTCGAACGTCCACCTCGGATCCTCGATGACCCCATCGAGCGAGATGAACTCATGTACGACGATCCTGCCCACGACGATCTCCTTCGGTAAGTGTTCACGCAGTCCTAGACCGATCGCCTGGCGATGAATCATCGCCGGGCCTGCTCCAGACCACGGAGGACGACAATGCAGATAACCAGGAACTCCCTCGAAACCACGCCCGGGCCGAGCGACTGGTTCACGGGCGCCGTCTACCTGGACACCATCGCGGCACCGTCAGAGCCATTCCGGGTGTCGGCCGCCAGCGTGCACTTCACCCCCGGCGCCCGGACCGCCTGGCACACCCACCCCTGCGGCCAGACGATCTTCGTCACCGAGGGCGTCGGCCGCTGCCAGCGCCGCGGCGGGCCGATCGAGGTGATCCGCCCCGGCGACCGCGTGTTCTTCGAAGCCGGCGAGCACCACTGGCACGGCGCCGCCCCGGACCGCTTCATGACTCATCTGGCGATGCAGCCCGTCGACGACCAGGGCAGCGCCGTCACCTGGGGCGAGCACGTCACCGACGAGGAGTACAGCGCGGCGCCGGCGGATTGAGCGGCGCCCCCAGCACGACGAAAGCCCCGCGACGCGGGGGATCGGCCTCGCTCGCGAGCGACGCGCCCGTCAAGATCGCGGCAGTACGTGCCGTACGACGTGGGAGGACTCGGATGAGGAGCTACGCAGTCGCACGACTGGAAGAGATCGAAGAGCTGACCGACGGGCGCGAGCCGTTTCGACCCGTCAGGCAGCACTTCGGCATCACGTCCTTCGGTGTCAATGCTTGGACTGCCCCCGAAGTGGGAGACCGGATCATCAACGAGCACGACGAGTCCGAGCCGGACTCCGACGAGGAGCTGTACCTCGTTGTGCGAGGGCGAGCGACGTTCGAGCTCGACGGCGACCGGGTGGC
>JAXDHL010000043.1:0-2765 GCA_034664525.1 Solirubrobacteraceae bacterium | reverse complement strand
GACGTGTTCCTGGACGACGTTCGGGTCCCCGGGACGTGCCTGCTGGGCGGCAAGGAAAAGCTGGACGAGCGGCTGGCGCGGGCCCGCGAAGGGACCAGGGGCAAGACCCAGGCGGCGATGCAGACCTTCGAGGTCTCGCGTCCCACGGTGGGCGCCCAGGCCGTCGGGATCGCGCGGGCGGCGTACGAGTACTCGCTCGGCTACTCGAAGGAGCGCGAGCAGTTCGGCAGGAAGATCGTCGAGAACCAGGCGATCGCGTTCACCCTCGCCGACATGAAGATGGAGATCGACTGTGCCCGGCTGCTGGTCTGGCGGGCGTCGTGGATGGGCCGCACAGGCAAGGAGTTCACGGCCGCCGAGGGCTCGATGTCGAAGCTGAAGGCCGGCGAGGTGGCCGTGTGGGTCACCGAGAGGGCGATCCAGATCCTCGGCGGAAACGGCTACACCCGCGAGTTCCCGGTGGAGCGCATGCACCGCGACGCGAAGATCTACACGATCTTCGAGGGCACTTCGGAGATCCAGCGCCTCGTCATCGCCCGCGCCATTTCGGGGATGCAGATCCGCTAATTCGCGCCGCTGTGTCACTTTGGACCCCCTATAGGGGTGCCAGGTGACACAGCGACCGATCAGGCGGCCTCGCGGATCTCGGGTTCCGCGCCGCGCGCTCGATCCGCGGAGGCCGCGCCGCCCTGAAGCGCAGCCCTTATCGCCGCCTTGACCGTCGGCGTCGCCGAGCCGGGCGCGAGGACGACCTCGAGCCCGAACTTCCGCGCCTCCGCCAACCGCCGGTCCGGATGGGCCACATGCCGGACCTCGCCCGTCAGCCCGATCTCCCCGAACGCCGCCAAAGGCTTGACCCCGTCGCCCAGCGTGACGCCGCGCGCGGCCGAGGCGATCGCCAACGCGACAGCCAGATCGGCGCCAGGTTCGTCGACCCGCACCCCGCCCGCCACCGACACGAACACGTCGGCCGAGCCCACCGCGACGCCGGCCTGGCGCGACAAGACCGCCAGCACCAGAGCGAGCCGGTTGCGGTCGATCCCGTTGGCCACCCGCCGGGGCGGCACGATCTCGGAGGGCGCCACCAAGGCCTGGACCTCCACGAGCAGCGGCCGCGAGCCCTCCATCGCGCAGAGCACCACCGAGCCGGGCGCCCGCGTTGCCTCGCCCACGAAGCGGGCCGAGGCGTCCGGGACCTCGATCAACCCGTCCTCGCGCATCTCGAACACGCCTACCTCGTTGGTCGATCCGAAGCGGTTCTTCATCGCGCGCACGGTGCGGTAGGTGCGCTCGCGCTCGCCCTCGAACTGCAGCACGCAGTCGACCAGGTGCTCCATCACGCGCGGCCCCGCAAGCGACCCGTCCTTGGTCACATGGCCGACGATGAACAGCGCGATACGGCGCTGCTTCGCGACGCGCATGAGGCGCGCGGTCGCCTCGCGCACCTGGGCCACCGAGCCGGCGGCACTCGAGAGCTCCGGGTCGTGCATCGTCTGGACCGAGTCGATCACGCAGACCTCCGGGCGCTCGGCCTCCAGCGTCGCCTCGATGACCGACACGTCGGTCTCGGCGACGATCGGCACGGCCAGGGCATCCGGGCCGAGCCGCTCCGCCCGCAGGCGCACCTGCGCCGGCGATTCCTCGCCCGTGACGTAGAGGACGCTCCCCGTGCGGGCGACGTTCGCCAGCGCCGCCAGCGTGAGCGTCGACTTCCCGATGCCGGGCGAGCCGCCGATCAGCACCAGGGACCCGGGCACGATCCCACCGCCGAGCACCCGATCGAGCTCGGCAATCCCGGTGCCGATCCGGGCAACCTGCCCCGCCTCGACCTCACGCAACGGCACAGGCTTCACGGCCTTGCCTGCTGCCGTTCGCGCGGACCCGCCGCCACGCCCGACCGAAGCGGCCCGCTCCTCCACAAGCGTGTTCCACTCTCCGCAGCCGGGACAGCGCCCATGCCACTTGGGACTCGTGTGCCCGCACGAGTTGCAGGCGAAGATCGACGACGAACGGGCCACCCATGCACCGTAGGAACCCAAGCGGACGTTTTCGCCCCCCGATCGGGTGGAGGGCGCAAGCCGGCCTCGGCGGTACTCGTTGTCTCCCCGTGGATCCGATTACACGCCGCGCGCTGCTCCAGCGCGGCATCGCCGCCTCGCCCGCAATCCTCGCCGCCGGCACGCTTCCGGCGACGGCATTCGCACGGCCCGCCAGGCGCCGGCCGGCCGGCGCGCTTCCAACCGCGCGCGAAGTCCGCCGCCAGGTGCAGGACATGGTCGAGCTCGGACCGCGGCTGACCGCGACCAGCCCCCACCTCCAGCTCATCGACAGCCTCGAAGAGGGTTACCGCGCCGCCGGCCTGACCGTGACCCGCGACCCGCGGCCGTTCCAGCAGTGGCTGGCGGAGGAGTTCACGCTGGACGTGCTGACCGGCCCGGGCGCCGGAGGCGTACCGGTCGCCTCCTACTACACGTACTCAGGCAAGACGACGCCGCAGGGCGTCACGGGCGACCTGGTCTACGCCGGGCCGATCCCGGCGCCCCCGAGCTCGCCCGACGGGCTCCAGGCCTACCTCGAGGCTCTCCCGACCGCGGTGCAAGCGCTGCTTGCCGCGGTTCCGGGCGGCGTCCAGGGCCGCATCGTGCTTATGGACGCACCGATCGCGCCGCTGACCATCGGCTCCCTCGACGGCCTCCTGACATACCGCCACGACCCGAACAACACGATCCACGAGACCGACGACTACAAGCGTGCGTGGACGACGC
>JAXDHL010000042.1:0-13719 GCA_034664525.1 Solirubrobacteraceae bacterium | reverse complement strand
GTGGCCACCAGCCAGAGCCCGATCGAGATCAGCACCGTGACCAGCAGCTTCGTGCGGCCGCGCAGGCCGAGCGAGCGCTTCCTGATGATCTTCGTGTAGTCGTCGGCGAACCCCAGCGCGGCGCAGGCCAGCGCGACCCCGACGACACCGAGCGCCCGCGCGCGGTCCGGGCCCGGGTCCTTGTCGGCGAGGACGAGGAACAGGAACGGCACCGTGATCGCGGTGAAGATGATCAGCCCGCCCATCGTCGGCGTCCCCGCCTTCGCGTGATGCTCCTGCGGGCCCTCCTCGCGGATGTGCTGGCCGAACTCGCGCAGCCGCAGGAACTCGATGAACTTCGGCGACAGGAAGACGCAGATGAGCAGCGAGGCGGTGCCGCCGATCAGGACCTCGCCCATCAGGCGACCTCGCCGACGAGCGCGCCGGTGACGGCCTCGAGCGCGACGCCGCGCGACGCCTTGACCAGGACCAGGTCGCCCGGGCGCACGAGCTCGCGGACGGCGTCGGCGGCCGCGGCGGCATCGGGCACCGCGACGACCGGGCCGTCGAACGCCGGCCCCATCTCGCGCGCGAGGCCGCCGACGGTCACCAGCACGTCGACGCCGGACGCGGCGGCGTGGGCGCCCACCTCACGGTGCAGGCGCCGCTCGTCGGGCCCGAGCTCGAGCATGTCGCCGAGCACCGCGATGCGGCGGCCGGGCGGGGACTGGGCGGCGAGGTCGTCGAGGGCGGCACGCATCGAAAGCGGATTGGCGTTGTAGCAGTCGTCGACGACGACGACCCCGCCCGCGGCCTCGACGCGCTGGCCGCGCGACGCGCTCAGCTCGATGTCCACGCGGCCCGCCGGCTCGACGCCCACGGCGCGAGCGGCGGCGACGGCGGCCATCGCGTTGCGGCGCATGTGGGCGGACGTGAACGGCAGGTCGAGCCCCTCCAGCGCCTCCTCGCCCACGTCAGCCCCGGGACCGAACCGCACGACGGACCCGGCGCGCCCGAGGTGCGGCTCGAGCAGCGGCTCGCCGGCCGGGACCACCGCGACACGCACGCCCGCCAGCAGCTCCGCCTTCGTCGCCGCGATCGCCTCGATCGTCCCCAGCAGCTCCAGGTGGACCGGGCCGATCGACGTGATCACGCCGACGTCGGGTTCGGCGATCGCGGCCAGCTCGGCGATCTGCCCGGGCCCGCGCATGCCCATCTCGAGCACCAGCACCTCGCTGTCGTCGGGCGCGCGCAGCAGCTCGAGCGGGAGCCCGATCTCCGTGTTGAAGTTCGCGCGCGAGGCGTGGACGCGCCGCTGCGGCGCCACCAGCGCCCGCAGGAGGTCCTTGGTCGAGGTCTTGCCGACGGATCCCGTGATGCCCACGACCTGCGCGCCGAGCCGGTGCCGCCAGGCGCGCGCGAGCGACTGCAGCGCCGCGAGCGGGTCGGGGGCGGCGAGCACGATGCCCGCGGTCAGCCCGGCGGCGTGCTCGGGGGTGACGAGGGCGCCCCACGCGCCCGCCTCGAGCGCGGCGGCCGCGTAGGCGCCGCCGTCCGCGCGCTCGCCGACGAGCCCGACGAACAGGTCGCCGGGGCCGGCCGCGCGGGAGTCGATGACGGCCTGTTCGGGACCGCCGGCGGCGTCCCCGCGCACCAGCTCGGCGCCCGCGGCGGCCGCCACCTCGGCGGCGCTCAGCGCCCTCACGCCGACACCGCCCGCAGCGCCTCGGCCGCGACGGCGCGGTCGTCGAACGGCTCCTTGCGCCCGCCGGCGAACTCCTGCCCCTGCTCGTGGCCCTTGCCCGCGATCACGACGACGTCCCCGGGCGAGGCGATCGAAACCGCACGCTCGATCGCCGCGCGGCGGTCGGCCAAGCGCTCGTGCGGCGTGGCCGCGCCCATGCCGGCCTCGACCTCGTCGAGGATCGCCTCGGGGTCCTCGGAGCGCGGGTTGTCGGAGGTCAGGATCGCCAGGTCGGCCAGCCGCGCGGCGATCTCCCCCATCAGCGGCCGCTTGCCGCGGTCGCGGTCGCCGCCGCAGCCGAAGACGCAGACGACGCGGCCGGATCCGAGCTCGCGGGCCGCGTGCAGCACGTTCTCCAGCGAGTCCGGCGTGTGCGCGTAGTCGACCAGGACCGCGAACGGCTGACCCTCGTCCACCGGCTCGAAGCGCCCGGGCACACGGCCGGCCGAGGCCAGCGCCGCCACGACCGCGGCGGGCGGGACGCCGAGCGCCGTCGCCGCCGCGAACGCGCCGAGGGCGTTCAGGACGTTGAAGCGGCCCGGCAGCGGGATCCGGACGTCGAAGTCGCCCGCCGAGCAGCGCAGCGTGAAGGCGGAGCCGGCCAGCCCCGACGCGAGGTCGAGCGCCCGGTAGTCCGCCCGCTGGTCGTCGATGCCGAACCGCAGCGTCCCGGGGAACTCCTCGGCCAGCCGCCGGCCGTACGGGTCGTCCCCGTTGACCACGCGCACGCCCGGCGACGCCGCGAACAGCAGCCGCTTGGCCGCGAAGTACTCCTCCATCGTCGGGTGGAAGTCGAGGTGATCCTGGGTCAGGTTCGTGAAGATCGCGACCGCCCAGTGGATCGCGCTCGCGCGCTGGAGCTCGAGCGCGTGCGAGGAGACCTCCATCACGCACGCCTCATCGCCGCCGTCGAGCATCTCGGCGAACAGCGCCTGCAGGTCGATCGCCTCCGGGGTGGTGCGGACCATCGCCCGCTCCTCGCCGCCGACGACGGCCTTGACCGTCCCGACCAGGCCGGTCTGGATCCCGGCCGCCTCCAGCACGTCGCGGATCAGGAACGCCGTGGTGGTCTTGCCGTTGGTGCCGGTCACGCCGATCACGCGCAGGCCGCGCGTGGGGTCACCCTCGAAGCGCGCGGCGGCGCGCGCCATCGCGGCGCGGACGTCGGCGACCACGACCTCGGGCACGCCGAGGCCGAGCGGATGGGTGACGACGAGGGCCGCAGCGCCGCGCGCGACGGCGTCGGGCGCGAACTCGTGACCGTCCCGGGTGAACCCGGGGACGCAGAAGAACAGCGCACCCGGTTCGACGAGACGGTTGTCGAACGCCAAGCTCGTGATGTCGACGTCCGCGGGCCCTTCGCCGAGCAACTCGCGAAGGATCATGCGCGGGGAGTCTATGGGTGGCTCAGGACGGGCACCGGCCTGCCCCTGCGCGGATGAACAGGTACGACGCACCCCACAGGAGTGCGAGCGTCCACATCAGCACCCAGCCGCGGCGGTCCAGCGCCGCCTGAGGTCATGGCAGGACGCGCGCGACCACCGCGGCGGCGTCGACGCCTCGCGGCAGCGTCCCGAACGCGCGTCCGCGGCCCTCGCCCAGGCGCCCGGCGCAGAACGCGTCGGCCACCGCGACGGGCGCGTTACGGACCAGCAGCGACGCCTGGAACGCGAGGGCGAGGTCCTCGACGACGCGCCGCGCCTGCCACTGCGCGTCGTCGGTCAGGCCGGCCAGCGTGCGCGGCAGGCTGTCCAGATGGGCGTCGAGCCTCGCGTTCGCGCCGCGGGCGGCCTCGCACTCGGTGAGGAAGTGCGGCAGTCCCTCGGGCTCCTTGGCCATTGCGCGCAGGACGTCGAGCGCCATCACGTTGCCCGAGCCCTCCCAGATGCCGTTGACGCCGACGTCGCGCAGGATCGTCGCCATCGGGCCCTCCTCGACGTAGCCGTTGCCGCCGTGGCACTCGAGTGCCTCGGCGATCATCGGGATCGAGCGCTTGCAGACCCAGTACTTCAGGACCGCGGTGCCGAAGCGGCGGGTCAGGGTGTCGCCCTCGTCGTAGGCGCGCGCCAGCCGCATCGCCGTCGCGGTCGCGGCCTCGGACTCCAGCGCGAGGTCGGCGAGCACGTTGACCATCAGCGGCTGATCGGCCAGCAGCGCGCCGAACGCGCGCCGGTGGCGGGCGTGGTGAACGGCCTCGGCGACCGCGCGCCGCATCGCCGACGCGGTCCCGATCACGCAGTCGAGCCGGGTGTGGGTGACCATGTCGATGATCGTCGCCACGCCGCGGCCCTCCTCGCCGAGCAGCCGGCCCGGCGCGGCGCGGAACTCGATCTCGCCCGAGGCCAGCGAGCGCGTGCCGAGCTTCTCCTTCAGGCGCTGGATCTCCATCCCGGGCCCGCGCTCGACCACGAAGCAGGACAGGCCGGCCGGCGCCTGGGCGAGCACGAGGAACACATCGCACATCGGATGCGAGCAGAACCACTTGTGGCCGGTGAGCTGCCACCAGCCGTCGCCGAGGTCGACCGCCTGGGTGGTGCCGGCGCGCACGTCGGATCCGCCCTGCTTCTCGGTCATCGCCATGCCGCACAGCGCGCCGGCCTCGTAGTCGGCGAGCGTCAGGCGGGGCTCCCACTCGGCGGCGATCGCCGCGTCGTGGCGCAGCGCGGGGATCGCGGAGTAGGTCATCGAGACCGGGCACATGACGCCGCCGTTGAGCTGCGAGTAGACGTGTTCGAGCGCGGCGCGCGCGACGTGCGCGCCGGCCCGCGGCGTGCGCCACGGCAGCGCGTGGATCTCGCGCTCGACGGCGCCGCGCAGCAGCCAGTGCCAGCTCGGGTCGTAGTCGACGTGGTCGATCCGGTTGCCGTAGCGGTCGTGGGTCTGCAGCCGCGGCTCGTTGCGGTCGGCGCGGCGGCCGTGCTCCTGTCCGGCGGCCGAGCCGGCGACCTCGCCGCAGTCGCGCAGCCGGTCGATCGCCCACCCGCCGCCCTCGCGCGCGACCGCCTCCTGCAGCGGCACGTCGAGCTCGTAGAGGTTCACGTCCGCGAACGGCGGGACCTGGTTGAGCACCGCGTGCGTCGCGCGTGTGGCGGTCGAGCGGTCAAGCGTGTCGGACATGCGGGCTCCGGGCGTTGATGGCGGACAGGCAGAAGGCTTGCAGCGAGGCGACGAGCGCCTCCGGCGCGTGGTCGCGCCGAGCGAGCGGACCGACCAGCGCCTCGCCGAGCGCGCCGACGCAGGCGGCGGCAACGAGGTCGGGATCGGGGATGCCGGCATCGCGCAGCGGGGCGGCGAACACCTCGGCGTAGGCACGGCGGAAGACCAGCCGCTCGGCCTCGATCGCCGGGTCGACCGGCTCGGCCAGCAGCGCGTACGCGCGCTGGGGCGCCGCCAGCGCGCGCCGCACGAAGACCTCGACCGCGGCGGCCACGCGCGCCTCGAGGCCGGCCTCGGCGCCGGCGGCGGCCGCCACCGCGTCGACCTCGCGCTGCGCGGCGCGGCGGAACACCTCGGCGAACAGGCCGGCCTTCGACGGGAAGTGGCGGTAGACGCTGCCCGTGGCGACCCCGGCCCGGCGCGCGACGGCCGAGACGGTGGCGGACGCGTAGCCGCCCTCGCCGAGCTGGGCGACCGCGGCGCGGATGATCCGCTCGCGCGCGCCGGCGGCGCGGGCCCGCGTGCGCTCGGTCTCGCGGTACGGCATGGCAAAGAAGTGAACCACGGTTCACTTCTTGCCGCAACCTCAGCGCCGTGCTACTTGGGTGCGATGCGCAGGTAGTTGAGGGCGAAGCCCATGATGTCCCGCCAGGCCGGGGCCGCGACCGAGCCGCCGTAGATGTCGCCCTGCGGCTCGTCGACCATCACGAGCGTGAGCAGGCGCGGGTCCTGGGCGGGCGCGAAGCCCACGAACGAGGCGACGAACTTGGTCGTCGAGTAGCCGCCGTACACCGGGTCCGGCTTCTCGGCGGTGCCGGTCTTGCCGGCGAGCAGGTAGCCGGGGATCGCGGCGCCCGAGGCGGTGCCGCCCGGGCCGAGGACGCCCTCGAGCATCTGGCGCAACTGGGCCGCGGTCTGCTCGGAGATGACCCGGCGGCCGCGCGGGGTCGCGGTCGGCTTGCCGCCGACCGCCTTCACGATGCGCGGCGAGCGCAGCACGCCGCCGTTGGCGATCGCCGCGTAGGCCTGGACCATCTGCATCGGCGTCACCGCCTCGCCCTGGCCGATCGGCAGATTGCCCATCGAGGAGCCGCTGTAGTCCTTGCGCTTGAGCACGATGCCGCCGGCCTCGCCCGGGAGGTCGACGCCGGTCGGCCGGCCGAAGCCGAACGCGTCGACCCAGTGGGCGAAGCGGTCGGACCCGAGCCGCTGGCCGATCATGATCGTGCCGACGTTGGAGGACTTCTGGAGCACGCCGGCGGCGGTCAGCGTCCCGTACGCCTCGCCGTGGGCCTCGCCGATCGAGCGGTCCGCGATCTGGATCTGGGCCGGCAGCTGGAAGACCGTCTCCGGGGTGATCCTGCCGTCGCTGAGCGCGCCGGCGAACGTGAACGCCTTGAACGTCGACCCGGGCTCGTAGGAGGTCTGCACCGCCCGGTCCTGCTTGGCCCAGTCGGGCGCGTCGCCGGGGGCGTTGGCGTCCACGCGCGGCCAGTTCGCGACGGCGAGCAGCTGCCCGTCGTGCGGGTTCATCACGATCGCGGTCGCACCCTTGGCCGGCTTGTACTTGGCGCCGACCTCGGCCAGGACCTTCTCCGTCTCCTCCTGGATGCGGTCGTCGAGCGTGAGCTGGAGGTCCTTGCCGTCGACGGCGGGGTGCTCGTCGTCGAGCTTGATCGACTGCCCGAGGGCGTCCTTGATCAGCAGCCGGCGGCCGTCGCGGCCGGACAGGTCGCGGTCGTGCTGCAGCTCGAGACCTGACAGGCCGGTGTTGTCGGTGCCGGTGTAGCCGAGCAGCTGGGAGGCGACGAAGCGGCGCGGGTACGCCCGCGTGGACTCCTCGACGAAGTCCAGGCCCTCGATGTGCATCTGCTGCAGCTGCTTGCCGCGGTCCATCGGGAGCTGGCGGGCGAGCCAGACGAAGCCGGTGTGCTTCTTGGACAGGTCGGCGAGCACGTTCGAGGGATCGCGGCCGAGCAGTCCCGAGATGCGCTGGGAGACCTTCAGCGGGTCGTGGATCAGGTACGGCGTGGCGGCGACGCTCAGCGCCGGCTGGGAGACCGCGAGCTCCTCCCCGTTGCGGTCGGAGATCGAGCCGCGGCGGGCCGGGACCGTGATCGTCTGCTTCTGCTGCGTCGACGCGGCGTTGCGCAGCGTGCCGGCCTGGACGACGCCCAGCCACAGCGCCTTGGTCCCGGCGATCGCAAGCCCGGCCAGGAAGAGCGCGAAGACGAGTCCCGTGCGCCGGTCGATCAGGCGCATCGGGGAGCCCGGCTTCATTGACCTGGGACGGTCGTGACCGGGGCCGCGGTGACGGTCGCGACTGGTGGGGTGGCGGTCGCGACCGGGGTCGCGACGGGCGCCGTGACGGGCGCGGCGGTGGCGGCGACGGTCGTGCCGATTGGCTTGCCACCGTTGGCCATCAGCTGTCTGGCCGCGTCGGACGGCGCGGTCATGTTGCGGGCCGCGCGCGCCGCGTCGATGCTCGGGCGCACGCTGAGATAGCCGACGCTGCCGGCGTCGGGCACGATCAGGCCCAGGTTTCCGGCGGCGTCGCCGATGCGCTCGCCGCTCGAGAGCTCCGCCACCTGCTCTTCGAGCGCCGCATTGGCGTGCTGGAGCTCGGCGCTCTTCTGCACCGAGGTCCCGATGCCGGCGTTCATCTTCAGCAGCGAGACCTGCATGGCGACGATGCCGCCGAGCGCGATCCCCATGAGCCAGATCCACGCGCGCGAGCGCAGCAGCGTGTCCAGGAAGCGGTGGTCCGGGACCGCGCGCAGGCGGGCCAGGGCGCCGGTCGACGGCAGGGCGCTGACGCCGCCGGGCGCGGCGACCCGCACCTGCGGCGGCACGGCTCGCGCCGGCCGCGGGTGGCCGGGCCGGATCGGGCCGGACACGCGCCTCGGATGTCGCGGCGCAACCGTCGTCGCCGGGCGTCGTGCCGTGGCTGCTCGGGTGCGGCCCATCAGTGCTCGTCCTCCTTGATGTCACGCTTGCGGGCCGCGCGCAGCCGCGCCGACTTCGCGCGCGGATTCGCGGCCACCTCACCCGGGGTCGGGACAACCCCGCCGCGGCTGATGAGGTCGGCCTCCGGCTCGTGGCCGCAGACGCAGATCGGGAGCTCGGGCGGGCAGATGCAGCCCTGCGCCCGGTCGGCGAGGAAGCGCTTCACGCGCCGGTCCTCGAGCGAGTGGAACGAGATCGCGGCCAGCCGGCCGTGTGGCGCCAGCACCTTCCACGCGAGCGGGAGCGCCTCGTCGATCTGCGTCAGCTCGTCGTTGATCGCGATTCGCAGGCCCTGGAACGTCCGCTTGGCGGGGTGTCCGCCGGCGAAGCGCGACGGCGCGGGAATCGCGGCGGTGATCGCCTCGACGAGCTCGAACGTGGTCTCGATCGGCCGGCGGCGCGCGATCTCGTGCGCGATCCGGTTCGCGTAGCGCTCCTCGCCGTACTCGCGGATCACCTTCGCCAGCCGGCGCGGCTCCCACTCGTTGACCGCATCGCGCGCCGACAGCGGGGCGGTGGGGTCCATGCGCATGTCCAGCGGGGCGTCGTAGGCGTAGGAGAAGCCGCGCTCGCGCTGGTCGACCTGCATCGAGGACATCCCGAGGTCGAGGTAGACGAGGTCGGCGTGGACGCCCTCCTCGAGCAGCGTCTGCAGCCCGTGCACGAAGTCGGCGCGGATGAAGCGCGTGCGGCAGGAGACCTCCGCGGCGAGGCGGGCGAACTGGCGCTCCGCGCTCGGGTCGCGGTCGATCCCGATCAGCAGCCCGGCCGGGCCGAGGCGGTCGGCGATGAGGCGCGCGTGGCCGGCGGCGCCGAGCGTGCAGTCGACCGCGATCTGGCCCGGCTGCGGGTCCAGGGCCTCGATCAACTCCCCGGCCAGGACCGGGACGTGCTCCTTGGTCATGTCAAGCAGGATCGCCAATTGACGCCATGTGGTCAGCGGCTGTCGCCACGAGGTCGGACTGCTTGGCCTTCCAGCTGTGCTGGTCCCAGAGCTCGAAGCACTCGCCCGTGCCGACCAGGACCACGTCCTTGCCCAGCCCGGCGTGCGCCAGGAAGTCGCGTGAGAGCCCGACCCGGCCCGCCGTGTCGAGCTCCATCGGCGCCGAGTTGCCGTACAGGTGCCGCTTGATCTCCCGCGCCCGCGGGCTGAGCGGGTTCAGACCGGCGAGTGAGGTGTGTACGACCGTGTCGTACTCGGCCGACGGCCACAGCTCCAGGAACGGTTCGAGCCCCTTCACCAGCGTGACGCCGCCGGACAGATCGGCCCGCGACTTCGCCGGGACCGTGAGCCGGTTCTTCGCGTCCAGCTTGAGGTCGTGGATGCCGTGGAACGACAAGGGGCATAAGGGTCGGACGAGCAGTTGGCCTGCGGAAAACAGTCGATCCGGGGTGGCTGGGTGGGAGGAGCCCTGCCACCCCGGACCGGCTCGTCACGTGGAGTTGTACCCCACTTCGTCCCACCCTGCAACACAACGCCACACTTTTTGGACATCGTGGCGCCGCGGCCCATGTTCTGCGTCTGGTTTTCCCTGCTGTTGAGCGCAATCCTGCGGTGGTGGGACAGCTCGTGCAGCCGAGCTCCCGCCGGCGGTCAAGGTCAGGTCGCCCGCAGCAGCGCCGGCACGAGCGCGGCGGCGACCAGCAGCATCACGCTCGGGACAAGCAGCAGCGCCACGATCAGCTGGATCTTCGGCGCCGCCCGGGCCGCCGCCTCGGCGCGGGCCCGGGCGCGCGCCTCGCGGGCGTCGCGGGCGAGCGCGGCGAGCGCTTCGGCCGGCGGGGCGCCGAGCCGGTCCGCGCGGGCGAGCACGGTCGTGAGCGCGGCCACGCCGTCAGCGGGCGCGCGCCGACGCAGCTGGTCGAGCGCCTGCACGTGCGGGACGCCGACCGCGGTCCGGGCCGCCGCGCGGCGCAGCTCGGCGGCGAGCAGGCCGCCGTGGCGGCGGCCGACCTCGTCGATCGCCCGCGTCGGCGGCAGGCCGGCCTGCAGCGCCACGCGCAGCAGGTCGAGGACGTCGGGCAGTTCGACGGCCATCGCGTGCGCCCGGCGACGGATCCGCACGAGCAGCGCGCCATCGTGCGCCAGGAACCCGGCCGCGGCGCCGGCGGCCGGCAGCAGCGGGCCGAGCCGGCCGGGCGCGAGCTCGGCCGGCGGCAGCGCGACCAGCGCGCCGGCCAGCGCGGCGCCCGCCTTCAGCGCGACGGCGTCGGCCAGGCTCAGCGGCGCGCCGGCCGCGTCGAGGCGTGCCTGCAGGTCGCGCGCGGCGGGTGGGGCGCCGAGCCGGCGCCCGATCGCCAGCAGCACGGTCCGCAGCCGGCCGCTGCGGCGCCGCGTCGGGGCGAGGTCGCCGATGGCGGCGGACGCGCACGTCGTCGCCGCCACGGCGAGGATCAGCGCGGCGCTCATGGCGCGGCCAGCCGCCGCGTGACGCCGCGGACGGCCAGCAGCGCGACCGCCTCGAGCAGCGCGGCGAGGATCACGAGCACGAGGGAGACCGGGCTCGTCAGCAGCCCACCGGCGAAGCCGGGGCTGGCGAGCTCGGCCAGCCCGAGCGCGAGCACCGGCAGCCCGGCGACGAGCTGGGCGGTGAAGCGCGCCTGCGCGGTCGCCGCGCGCGCGTCCGCATCGGAGCGCTCGGCCGCCTCGAGCGACGCGGCGAGGTCGCGCAGCAGCCCCGGCAGGTCGCCGCCGGCGTCGCGCTGGAGCAGGATCGCCGCGACGAGCGTGTCCCACGGGCGGGTCGCCGCGCGCGTGCGCAGGGCCTCCAGCGCGGACTCGGTCGGCTCGCCTGCGGCGAGCGTCCCGGCGGTCCGCCGGAGCTCGACGCCGGCGGGGCCGTCGAGCCCGGCCGCCGCCTCGGCGATCGCGCCGCGCACCGCGCGGCCGGCCGACAGCGCCGCCGCGAGCGCCCGAGCCGCGGGCGCGGCGCCGGCGGCCAGCCGCAGCCGGTAGGCGCGCCTGCGCGCCGCGACCACCGCGGCGGTCAGGCTCGGGCCGGCGACCGCCGCGAGCGCCGCGGGCACGGCCCCGGCGACGAGCCAGCCCGCCGCCAGCAGCACCGCCGACGCAAGCACGGCGAGCCGGCGCCGCTCGGGCGCCGATGGCGCGCGTCCCTCGGCGCGCGAGCGCGCGAGCGGGCGGACGGCCGCCTCGACCCAGGCGACCGCCCGCGCGCGCTCGACCGCCGCCAGGGCCTCCCATGCCCCTGCGACGCCGGTGGCCGCGGACAGCGCGGCCAGCAGCTGGCCGTGGCTCACGCGAGCCGCTCCGCCAGGCCGTCGGACAGCCCGGCCCGCCAGCACGGGCGCCCGTCGCGCAGCGAGTAGATCGTCCGCACCCCGGGGCCGCCGGCCACGCGCACGACCTCGGCGACCTCCGTCACCGTCCGGCCGCCGTCGGGCAGCCGCCGCTGGAAGACGACGAGATCGACTGCGTCGGCGACCTGCTGCCGGATCGCGTCGTGCGGGAGCCCGACGCCGGCCATCAGGGCGAGCGTCTCCAGCCGCCGCAGCGCCTCGGCAGGCGAGCCGGCGTGCACCGTCGACAGCGAGCCGTCGTGCCCCGAGCTCAGGGCGCTCAGCAGATCCAGCGCTTCCGGCCCGCGCACCTCCCCGACGACGATCCGATCCGGGCGCATCCGCAGCGCGTTGCGCACGAGCGCGCGGATCGTGACCTCGCCGCGCCCCTCGAGGCTCGGCGGCCGCGCCTCGAGGCGCACCACGTGCGGCTGGCGCAGCCGCAGCTCGGCGGCGTCCTCGATCGTGACGACGCGCTCGCCGTCGCCGATGAACGCCGACAGCGCGTTGAGGGTCGTGGTCTTGCCCGACCCGGTGCCGCCGCAGACGAGCAGCGTCGCGCGGGCCCGCACGGCGCGGGCGAGGAATCCGAGCAGCGGCTCGGTCAACGTCCCGGCCGCCACCAGGTCCTCGCCGCTGAACCCGCGCGGCCGGAAGCGGCGGATCGTGAGCGCGGGGCCGTCGACCGCCAGCGGCGGCAGCACCACGTTGACCCTGGAGCCGTCGGGCAGCCTGGCGTCGGCGAGCGGCGACGCCTCGTCGACGCGCCGGCCGGTGGGCGCGAGCACGCGCTCGATCACGTCGCGCAGCTGTGCCTCGGAGGCGAAGCGCACCGCCGTCTGCTCGAGTCGCCCGGCGCGCTCGACCCAGACCGGCGACAGCCCGCTCACGAGCACCTCGTCCACGGCCGGGTCCTCGAGCAGCGGCTGCAGCGGGCCGAGCCCGAGCGCACGCTCCGTGACCCGGCGGGTCAGCTCGGCGCGGGTCGGGGCATCGAGCAGGGCGGCCTCGCGCTCGACGAGCGCGGCGATCCGCTCGGCCGGCGGGACGTCCGGGGCCGCGGCGGCGGCCTCGACCAGCGCCTCGCGAAGGCCGTCGGCGAGCCGGTCGAGCGGGTCGGCGCTCATCGGGCCTCCAGCTGCCGCACGATCCGGTCGTCACCGGCCGCGCGCGGGAGCAGCCGGATCTCGCGGGCGAACGACTGCGCGGCGGTGAGATAGACCGCCTGGCGGACCGTGGTGCGCAGCGTGGCCGCCACGCGCGTGCCCGGCGCGGCCGCGCCGTCACCGTCCAGCGCCGGCCCGGCGGCCAGCACCTCGACGTCCTGCAGCGCGAGCCGCGTGCCGGCGTCCTCGCGCGTGACCAGCACGTCCACCCGCGCGCCCGGCGCGATGAGCGCGGGCGACCCGGCGGCGACCACCTCGACCGCGCGCTCGCCGCGGCGGACCGGCGCGCCGCCCGGCGCGTCCGGCAGGGCGAGGTCCATCCCGGTCACGTACGCGCCGCGCGGGAGCTCCGCCGACGGCGTCGCGCCGGCCACCTCCCCCACGCTCGCAGCGGCACCGACCGGCGCCCAGCGCGCCGGCACCGCCCGCACCGCCAGGTCGCGCCCGCGCAGCGGCCTCCCGGCCGGCAGGTCGCGGGTGGCGACGACGACGTCGACCAGCGGCGCGAGCGCGCGGCCGATCGCCGCCTCGCGCCGCGACACGTCGGAGGCGGCCAGCACGCCCAGCACGACCGCGAGGCCGAGCAGCAGCAGGCCGCGGCGGCGCCTCGTCACTGACCCACCAACGGCAGCTCGATGGCGACGCCGGACGGCGCCTCGACGACGCGGCCGCCCAGCCGGCCGGCGATGCCGGCCGCGACGGACAGCCCGTGTCCGTGCTCCCCGCGCGAGCGGCGGGCCGCGAGCTCGTCGACCGGCGCGGGCAGCCCGGGCCCGTCGTCGCAGACCTCGACGCGAACCGTGGCGCGCAGGCGGATCGGGCCCTCGCCGTGCTCGAGCGCGTTGGCGACGAGGTTGCCCGCCGCCTGCGCGAAGCGCGTCCGGTCGGCGGCGACGAGGCCGCTCGGCAGCCCGCCGACGAGCTCGATCGACCGGCCGCGCGCCGCGGCGACCGGCCGCCATTGCAGCACCAGCTGCGTGAGCAGGCCGGCGACGCGCACGGGCTCGACCGTCTCGGGCGCGCGGCGCCCGAGCGGCGCGGCGGCGAGGTCGTCCAGCGCGAGCCGCATGCGGTCGAGCTGGGCGGCGACCGGCGCCGCCGCCCCGGGCGGCAGCCCGTGCAGCGCCAGTGTCGCGGCGGTCAGCGGCCCGCGCAGCTCATGCGACGCGTGCGCGATCAGCCGCTCGACGCGGCGCCGTCGCCGGCCGATCATGCCGCCGCCGCCATCACCGGGTCGACCAGCCGATAGCCGACGCCCCACACGTTCACGAGCCAGCGATCGCCGTCGACGCCCAGCTTGCGCCGGAGCCGGCAGGCGTGCGAGTCGAGCGTTCGCGTGTTGCCGATCGAGCGAAAGCCCCAGACCTC
>JAXDHL010000041.1:0-5608 GCA_034664525.1 Solirubrobacteraceae bacterium | reverse complement strand
TCGCGGGCGCGACGACCGCGTCGGGCGCCTCGTCGACCGTGCCGGAGCGCATCGCCAGCAGGTCGAGGTAGGACTTGCCGGCCGCCCGCAGCGTCCGCGCGGCGTCGTCGTCGCGCACGTTCTCGGGCCCGGCGATGTCGCCCAGCCGCGCCCGGGCGGCCTCGGGGAGCGCCGGCGGCGGCAGCCGCAGCGACGCCGGGGGCGGCAGCACGACGTCGCCGGACACCCCGAGCTCGCGCAGCCAGGGCAGCGCGTGCTCGGGCAGCGCCGGGCCGGCGCCCGGCTCGCCCCAGCCCCAGAAGACCTGCTCGCGCCGGGCCACCCGATCCCGCTACTCGACCACGGCGGCGAGGCCGTCGAGCGCCGCCTCGAGGTTGCGCTTCATCGCCCCCCGCACCATCCACGGCGCGAAGCGGGCGAACCCGCGCAGATCCTGCTCGACGGTCAGCGTGACGCGCGTCCGGTCGCCGGTGCGCTCGAGCTCCAGCTCGACCGCGTTGCGCTTGAGCATCCGCTCGAACGGCGTGCCGTCGAGCTCCTGCGCCCAGCGGCGCCGCTCCGGCGTGTGGCTGTCCTCGAGCGTCCAGTCGGCGCGCACGGCGTTGCCGCGCGACGACGTCATCACCGACGTCCAGCCCTGCTTGGTCACGCCCTCGACGCGCTGCACCCGCGGCCACCAGCGCGGCTCGTGGTAGGGGTCTCCGACCACCTCCCAGATCCGCTCGCGCGTCGCGGCGAGCTCGCGCGACCGTGTGGTCCTCATGCCTCCGGGCCGTAGTCGACCAGCGTCCGCACGTCGAGCCCGGACAGCCGCTCGCGGCCCTCCAGGAACGACAGCTCGACCACGAACGCGCAACCGACGACCTCGGCGCCGCGGTTCTGCGCGAGGTCGCACAGCGCCTTCGCCGTCCCGCCGGTCGCCAGCAGGTCGTCGTGGACGAGCACGCGCGCGCCGTGGGCCAGCGCGTCGGCGTGCATCTCCAGCGCGTCGACGCCGTACTCGAGGATGTACTCGGCCGAGATCGTGGCGTGCGGCAGCCTGCCGGGCTTGCGCGCGGGGACGAAGCCGGCGCCGAGGTCGCGTGCGAGCGCGCCGCCGAGGATGAAGCCGCGCGCCTCGGCGGCCACCACGAAGTCGACCTGCCGCGGGCGCGCCCAGTCGGCCAGCGCGGCCGTCGCCGCGTCCAGGGCGGCGGGGTCCAGCAGCAGCGGGGTGATGTCCTTGAACAGGATCCCGGGCTTCGGATAGTCGGGGATGTCGCGGATGCGCGAGCGCAGCAGCTCGGCGGTCGCGTCGGGGACGCTCACGAGCCGGACCGCAGGACCCGCCGCAGATCCGCCACGAGCAGCAGGTGCTCGAGGTGGGAGGCGACGGTGGCGAGGTTCTCGAGCGTCTCGACCGCCTCGCGACGGCGCTCCGGGTTGCGCGAGCGCAGCGACGGGGCCAGCAGCTGCTGCAGCAGCCCGGACTCGCGATCCGCCGAGGTCTTGAAGACGCGCAGGTTGCGCCCGGCGACGCCGTAGCGCGCGAGCTCGGCGCATGCGCGCACGATCTCGCGATCCGTGTCGTCGTAGACCTTGCCGCTGCCGCCCTGGCGCGCCTGGCCCTTGACCAGGCCGAAGTCCTCGAGCTCGGACACGAGCTGGCGCGAGGCGCCCGTCGTCTCCAGCAGCTCCTCGAGCGTCGCCCACGTCCCGGGGTCGCGCACGGAGACGCCGGCCCGCCGCGGCGCGGTCGACGTGCGCGCGGGCGCCGGCTGCTCCTCGGCCTCGGAGCGCCCCCGCGCGAGCTCCTGGCGGATCACCCGCAGCGGGAGGAACTCGTCGCGCTGCAACCGCAGGATCGTGCGCAGCCGCGCGACGTCGTCGGTCGAGTACAGGCGGTAGCCGCCGGGCGTGCGCCGCGGCGTCAGCAGCTTCTGGTCCTCGAGGTAGCGGATCTTGGAGATCGAGATGTCCGGGAACTCCTGCGCCACGGCCTTGCAGACCGCCCCGATCGTCAGCGACTTTCCGCCACCGGACTGAGGCGCAGGCCCGTCGTGGCCCGCGTGGACGTCCTCCAGGGCCACCGCGGTCACCCGGCCAGGTACGTGAGCTTGTACTTGCCGACCTGGAGCTCGTCGCCGTCCTCGAGCCGGTGCGAGTCGATCCGCCGCCGGTTGACGTAGGTGCCGTTCAGCGACCCCGAGTCGTCGAGGTACCACGCGGCCTGGCGGTGCACCAGCACGGCGTGGTCGCGCGAGACGGTGACGTCGTCGAGGAAGACCTCGCAGTCGGGCGAACGCCCGATCGTCACGCGGTCGCCGCGCAGCGGGTAGGACTGCCCGACTCGCCCGCCGCCCGAGCGGATCACGAGCGCCCCGCCGCCCGAGGCGACGGACTCGACGTCCACCGGACGCAACTCGCCCGTGGCCTCGTCGATCATGTACGTCGCCGTCGTCGCCTGCGCGGGCTTCGCCGGCTCAGGCTGGCCGATGAACGCGCCGCAGCGCGAGCAGTAGTTCGCCCCCTCCGCGTTGACGAAGCCGCACTCCGGGCAATGGCGCGCCACGACGGCGCGCTCCGTCCGATCTACTCCTCGGCCGGGCCGGCCGCGCGCCCGGCGAGGATGTCGGTCAGGCGCTGTACGTCGGCGCCCGAGATCACGTCCTCGCCCGTCTCGTGCTTCTTGCGCAGGCGGTTGACGAGTTCGGCGCGAAGGATGTCGATCTTGCCGTGCAGGATCCGGCGCCGGTAGGACACCTCCTGCTCCTCATCGGTCAACTGCTGGATGAGGTCCTTGAGCTCCTGGTCCGACAGCGACCCGAGATCGGGGAAGGTGTCCATGCTCATCGCGCGAGCATACCAGTGGGGTCGACCTCAGCTTGAGGTTTGCCGTCGCGACGCGAACCCCACCTGGGCGTACATCACGAACGAGACGAGCGCGAGGGCGAGACCGATGTAGAGCAGCACCTCGGCGAGCGTGAGCAGCTCGACCAGGGCGGCGAAGATCGCGGCCATGACCGGCCAGACCGCGAGCCGTCCGGGCCAGTTGACCGCCACGTCGACGTTCTTCTTCAGCCCGTAGCGGACGAGCGCCAGGATGGCGACCTCGCGGGCGGCCAGCAGCGCCAGCGCCCAGCGCGGCAGCAGCTCGAAGTTCCAGCACACCACGACCCCGGAGAGGATCAGCAGGCGGTCGGTGATCGGGTCCATCAGCGTCCCGAGCCGCGAGTACTGGCCCGTGACCCGGGCCGCGATGCCGTCGGCGTAATCGGTCCAGGCGACGACGCCGAACAGGATCGCCGGCCAGGCGCCGGTGCCGTGCGGCGTCGACAGCGCGACGATCAGGAACACCGGGATCAGGCCGAGCCGCAGGAAGCCGATCGCGTTCGGGATCGTCCAGGGGTTGAGCGGGGCCCCCTTGCGCGTCTGGGGCGGCGGCGGGCCCGAGCGGTCCAGGCCGAACAGCCGCCGCACGGTCAGGCGCCGCTTCAGTCCAGCGTTCTCCACAGCTCCGCCGCCTTCGCGGCCGTGTCGTCGAGCGGCAGCGCGCGCGTCTCGCGGCCGCGGCGCACCTGGGCCTCGACCTCGCCGCCGGCGATCGTCCGCCGGCCGACCGTCAGCCGCAGCGGGACGCCCACCAGCTCGGCGTCGGCGAACTTCTGACCGGGGCCGGCGTCCTCGCGGTCGTCGTAGAGGACCTGCAGGCCCTGCGCGGCCAGCTCGCCGTACAGGCGCTCGGCCAGCTCGTACTCGTCCGTTCCCGGCTTGCCGAGACCGACCAGCTCGACGTCCCACGGCGCGATCGACCGCGGCCACGAGATGCCGGCCTCGTCGCCGAACTGCTCGACCGCCGCGGCGAGGAGGCGCGCGGGCCCGATGCCGTAGGAGCCCATCCAGAGCAGGCGCGCCTTGCCCTCGGCGTCGAGGACGGTCGCGTTCAGCGGTTCGGAGTAGCGGTGGCCGAGCTTGAAGATGTTTCCTATTTCGATCGCGGGCTCGATCCGGATGACCTTCCCGCCGACCGTGTCCCCGGTCTCGACGCGACGGATGTCGGCGCGCTTGAACGGGAAGTCGCGCCCGGGCTCCACCCCGCGCAGGTGCGCGTCCTCGCGGTTGGCGCCCACGACGTAGGCGCCGCCGGGCTCGACGGCGTCGTCGAGCAGCACCGGCACGTCGGCGCCGACCGGCCCGATGAACCCGGGCGGGCCGATGCGCGAGGCGATCTCGGACTCGTGCGCCTGGCGGAACGGCTCGCCGAGCGCGTTGGCGAGCTTGATGTCGTTGACCCGGTGGTCACCGCGCACGAGCACGAGCAGCAGGCCGCGGCCCTCGGTCACCACCGGGAAGGCCTTCAGGCAGGCGCCCTCGGGGATCTCCAGCCGCGCGGCCACTTCAGCGATCGTAGTCAGCCCCGGGGTGCGGACCTCCTCGGGCTCCGGCAGCCCGTCGGGCAGCGGCACCGGCTGCGGATCGGCGCTCGCGATCTCGACGTTGGCGGCGTACCCGGGGGCGAGGGCGACGTCGTTCTCCCCGGCCGCGCACGGGGCCATGTACTCGTGCGCGCCGAGGCCGCCCATCATCCCGACGTCGGACTCGACCTCGTACCAGTTCAGCCCGCAGCGGTCGAAGATCCGCGCGTAGGCGACGCGGTGCTTCTCGTAGGCGGCGTCGAGCCCCTCGCGATCGACATCGAAGGAGTAGGAGTCCTTCATGATGAACTCGCGCGTCCGCAGCAGGCCCGCGCGCGGGCGCGGCTCGTCGCGTTCCTTGGTCTGGATGTGGTACAGGATCAGCGGCAGCTCCTTGTAGGAGCGCACGAGCTGCGACACGTGGAAGGTGACGACCTCCTCGTGCGTCATCGCGAGCACGAGGTCGGCGCCGCGGCGGTCCTTGAGCTTGAACAGTTCGTCGATGTCGTAGCGGCCGGTGCGCTGCCACAGCTCGGCCGGATGCAGGACCGGCATCAGCATCTCGCCGCCGCCGATCGCGTCGATCTCCTCGCGCACGACCTGGGCGGCCTTCTGGTGGGCGCGCCAGCCCGCCGGCAGGTACGTCCACAGGCCCGCGCCGAGCTGGCGTGCCATCCCCGCGCGGACGAGCAGTTTGTGCGACAGCGCCTCCGCGTCCGCGGGCGGCTGTTTCTCGGTGGGGAGCAGGTAACTGGAGAGACGCGTCATGCCGCGCTGAGCCTATCCATCAAGCACTGATACAACGGGTAAGCCACTGCCGACCCCGACAAGGAGTTCAAGCCCATGGCCTTCGAAGTTCCGCCCCTGCCGTACGCGTACGACGCCCTCGAGCCACACATCGACGAGGCGACCATGAAGGTTCACCACGACAAGCACCATCAGGCCTACGTGGACAAGGCCAACGCGGCCCTCGAGGGGACCGAGTTCGCGGACAAGCCGATCGAGGAGATCCTCCAGAACCTCGACGCGCTGCCGTCCGACAAGCAGATGGCGGTTCGCAACAACGGCGTCGGCCACTACAACCACTCGCTGTTCTGGGAGTCGATGAAGCCGGGCGGCGGTGGCGAGCCCACGGGCGCGCTGTCCGAGGCGATCGACGCGAAGTTCGGCTCCTTCTCCGACTTCCAGGCCAAGCTGAAGGAGACCGGCGTCAA
>JAXDHL010000040.1:0-14068 GCA_034664525.1 Solirubrobacteraceae bacterium | reverse complement strand
GCCGGTATCCCAGGCGCGTCGGGGCTGCGGCGCCGGTCCACCGCGGACGAACCGAGGTCCGTATGGCCGACGACGGGCCGCAGAGCATCCCCCTGCTCGCGCGAAGCGCGGCTCTGCGGCACGTTGTCTGGCCATGCGGGCCCGAACCGACCCCGCCCGGGAGCCGCACGTCCGCGCCACGCCGCGCCACGCCTAGCGGGAGCTAGTGATGCTCGAGCGGAAGATCGTTGACCTCCCGCACGGAATCCCGGATCCACACGGCGGTGGTCACCAGGAAGAGCGCCAGCCCGCCGACCACGAGGACGGTCCCTTCGGTGATCCCGACGATCGCGCAGGCGAGGCCGATCGCGTTCAGGAACGGCAGGATCGACGGTGCCGGCATGTGGATGTGCTCGCCGGCGGGCGCTGCCTCCGTCTCGACGGTGTGGTGCTCGCTCACGCCGTGTAGATGTAGGCGGCCACGAACGTGAGGCCGAAGATGATCAGGCAGATCGCACCGGTGATCAGTGCGGTCCGGATGTTCCTCAGGGCGAGCTTGCGGTCCATGGGAGCGGTCGATCCTATCTCTTACAGCCGGGCGTCGGCGACCATCGCCACGAACAGCGCGGCGAGGTAGGCGAGCGAGAACAGGTACGTGCGCAGGGCGGCGCGCCGCTCGGCGATCCGCTGCAGCCTCACCGACAGGACGAGGAAGGCGGCGCCGAGCGGGACGGCGACGGCGGCGTAGATCGCGCCGAAGAACCCGAACGCGACCGGCAGCAGGGTCAGGACGACGAGCAGGACGGTGTACAGGACGATCTGGCGGCGCGTCTCGTCCTCGCCCCGGACGACCGGCATCATCGGCACGCCGACGCGCGCGTACTCGTCCTTCATCAGCAGCGACAGCGCCCAGAAGTGCGGCGGCGTCCAGTAGAAGACGATCGCGAACAGGTACCAGGCGGCCGGGTCCACGTGGCCGGCGACGGCGGCCCAGCCGACGAGCGGCGGGACGGCCCCGGCGGCGCCGCCGATGACGATGTTCTGCGGCGTCCGGCGCTTGAGCCAGGCCGTGTACATCACCGTGTAGCCGAGGAAGCCGCACAGCGCCAGCACGGCGCTCAGCATGTTGACCGTCAGCGACAGCCACAGGAACGACAGCGCGGAGAGCCCGATCCCGAACGCCAGCGCGGCGGCCGGGGCGACGCGGCCCGACGGCACCGGCCGGTCGGCCGTGCGCGCCATCTGCGCGTCGATGTCGCGGTCGTACCAGTGGTTGACCGCGCCCGCGCCCCCGGCGGACAGGTAGCCGCCGAGGCAGGTGGCGGCGACGAGCCCGACCGACGGGTCCCCGGCGACGTACATGGTCGTCACCGTGGTCAGCAGCAGCAGGCTCTGGACCTTCGGCTTGGTGAGCGCGACGTAGTCCGCGACCACCTGCCGGACCCGCACCGATCCGGCGGGGACCGCGACGCTCGTGTTGATCCGCGAAGCCTCCACGAGAGCCCGGACCCTACCCGCTGTCGCGGCCGGTCGTCATCGCCTGGCTCACGCGCCGACGAGCGGACGCGACGCGGCGTGGCGCTGCTCGACGCCCGTCTGCTGCTCGACCTGGCGGCGGAGGTCCTTCATCGGCTCGACCGAGCGGATGCGCGGCACGGTGTCGAAGTTGTGCTCCGGCGGCGGCGAGCTGGTGTACCACTCGAGCGTGTTGGCCTTCCACGGGTCCGGACCGGCGACCGCGCCCTTCTTGAGCGACCACAGGATGTTGATCAGGGTCAGCAGGACGCCGAGGCCGAGGATGAACGAGCCGATCGTCGACACCAGGTTGTAGGCGGCCCAGCCGGAGCCGTCGGCGTACTCGTAGATCCGTCGCGGCATGCCGGACAGGCCGGCCGCGTGCTGGATCAGGAAGGTGACGTGGAAGCCGACGAACACCAGGGCGAAGCCCCACTTGCCCATCTTCTCGCTGAGCATCCGGCCGGTCATCTTCGGAAACCAGAAGTACAGCGCCGCGAGCATGCCGAACGCCGCCGCGCCGAACGCCGTGTAGTGGAAGTGGGCCACCACGAAGTAGGTGTCGGTCAGCTGCCAGTCGACCGGGAAGACCGCCAGGAAGATGCCGGTGATGCCGCCGATCAGGAACGTGCCGATGCCGGCCACCGCGTAGAGCAGCGCGACGCGGTACTCGATCGTCCCGCGCCACAGCGTCGCGATCCAGTTGAGGATCTTGACCCCGGTCGGAACCGCGATCACGAACGACGAGAGCATGAAGAAGGCCAGCACCACGGTCGACGTCGGCACGGCGAACATGTGGTGCGCCCACACGAGCAGCCCCAGGAAGGCGATGCCCGCCGTGGACGCCGCGATCGCCTTGTAGCCGAAGATCGGCTTGCGCGCGAAGACCGGCAGGACCTCGGAGAAGACGCCGAACGCCGGCAGCACCAGGATGTAGACCTCCGGGTGGCCGAAGAACCAGAACAGGTGCTGCCACAGCAGCGCCGATCCACCGGCCGCGGGGTCGAAGAAGTGCGTGCCGAAGTTGCGGTCCAGCAGCAGCATCGTCACGGTCGCCGCCAGGGAGGAGAGGGCGATCACGATCAGGTACGCGTAGATCAGGATCGCCCAGATGAACAGGGGCAGGCGCCCCCAGCCCATGCCCTTCGCGCGCATGTTGTGGATCGTGGCGATGAAGTTGATCGCGCCGAGGATCGACGCCAGGCCGGTGAGGTGGACCATGTAGATCCAGGCCTCCTGGCCGTTGGACGACGAGTAGGCGCGCGATGACAAGGGCACGTAGGAGAACCAGCCGGCCTCCGGCGGGATGAAGAACAGCGACGCGTACAGCGCGATCCCGCCGAACAGGAACATCCAGTACGACCAGGCGTTCAGCCGCGGGAACGCGACGTCGCGGGCGCCGATCATCAGCGGCACGAGGTAGTTCGCGAAGCCGGCCCAGACCGGGACGATGACCAGGAAGATCATCGTGGTGCCGTGGAGGGTGAGCAGCTGGTTGTACTTCTCCGGGCTCAGCAGCGAGTTGTCCGGGACCCCGAGCTGCAGGCGCATCAGCAGCGCCTCGACGCCGCCCATCAGGAAGAAGACGGCGACCGTCCAGAGGTACATGATCCCGATCTTCTTGTGATCGGTCGTGGTGATCCACGAGGTCCAGCCCGAGCGCTCGGGCTCGACGGCGGTGACGGCGATCTCAGGCCGCGGGAGGGTGCGCACGGTGCGGGCGGTGGATGGTTCAGCGGTGACGCTCATCGGGGTCCTCGTCGGTCCTACTGCCCGGAGTCGTAGATCTTGCGTTCCTTGGCCTGCGCGGCCTGGGCGGCCTTGATGCGCTGGGCCTGGCCGTCGTACCACTTCTGGTAGGCGTCGGGTGTGACCACCCGGACGGCGGCGAGCATGTTCGCGTGGTTGCGGCCGCAGAGCTCGGCGCACTGGCCCGTGTAGTAGCCCAGCCGGCCCTTGAACCACGAGTGGTTCGTGTAGCCCGGGATGGCGTCCATCTTGCCGCCGAGCTTGGGGATCCACCACGAGTGGTCGACGTCGTCGGACGTGATGTCGAGCACCACGGTCGTGTCCGCCGGGACGACCATCTCGGTGTAGGCGAAGACCTTGCCGCCGGCGCCCGGGTACTGGAAGCGCCACACGTACTGCTGTCCGTCGACCTTGATGCGCAGCGCCTTGCCGCCGGGCGGCGGCGGTTGGTCGGTCGACGCGTAGATCGCGCTGGAGGCGAACTGGAGCCCGTTCTTGCCGGTCGGCGCCGGGTCCTTGATCGACGGCAGCATGACGAAGGTGACCACGACCAGGAACACGAGCAGCACCGCCGCGCCGACGGTCCAGCCGATCTCGAGCCGCGTGTTGCCGTGGACCTGGGCCGCGACGGTGCCCTTGCGGGCCTTGAATTTCACGAGCGCCCAGACCAGCGCGCCCTCGACCGCCACGAACACGATGATCGCCAGGATGCCGATCAGCTTGTACAGCGTGTCGATGTCGTCCGCGTTCGGCGAGCCGCCGGATTCCGGGGTGAACGCGTCCGAGAACGCGGGGCCCGCGGCGACCAGCGTGCCCGCCAGGGCGGCGATCGCCGCCATCGCGAGGATGCGGCGCCGATGGGGAAGGAACGACGTGGCCGGGCTCAAAGCGGGCCGGAGTCTATCCACGACGCGGACGACGGCGCGCCTCCCCGGCGCGCACGCGTTCGGCATCCGCCCAAGCGTGGGCGCGCGTGTTTCGCAGCGGGACTCACCGGGGGGCGCGACAGCGATCACCGGGCGCCGCACCGCGGGGTATCTTCCCCGCTCGTGCTGGCGGCCCCGACCACGCGCGGCCGCGATCGCCGACGCACCACCTCACTGCTCCGCGCTGCGGCGGGCGCCGCCATGGCGGTCGGCATCGCCGCGCCGCTGCTGCGCAAGCGGCTGCGGCTGCCGCCCCCGGTGGTGCTGGCTGCGGCCTGGAGCGCCCCCGTCGCCCTGTGCGTGCTCATCCCGCGCTCGCGCGCGCGCGACGCGGGCACGTGTGCCCTACAGATGTGGGCCTATCTGGCCGGCTACGAGATCCCCAACGACGACCCGCAGGCGCTCGAGCGCCGCGTGCGCGTCGCCTACCCGGTCAGCTTCGACCGGCGTGTCGGGTTGGGAACCACCCCGACGGTGCGCTTGCAGCGCGCGTTCAGCTCCCCGGGGCGTTTCAACGCGTTCGAGAAGATCCTCGTCTGGTGCCACTGGGTCTGGTTCATGGTCCCGCACGGCACCGTCGTGTGGTTCCTGGTGCGGCACCCCGACGACTTCGAGCGCGCCGCCACCCGGATGTACGCGACCTTCGACCTCGGGCTGATCGGCTACTGGACCGTTCCGACCGCGCCCCCGTGGTACGCGGCCCAGCACGGCCTGATGGAGGACGGCAAGACACCGGAATTGCGGCGCATGATGGTCGAGTACGGCGAGCAGTTCTGGAAATCCGGCTGGACTCCGCTGTACGGTTTCCTCGGCGGCAATCCACTGGCCGCCATGCCCTCCCTGCACTTCGCCACCTCCGTGATGGCCGCCCGACTCCTCGCCGAGACCGGTCGCGCGCCCGGCGCGCTCGGGTGGTCGTACGCCCTGACGCTGGGGCTGGCGCTCGTCTACCTCGGCGAGCACTACGTCGCCGACCTCGCCGCCGGCTACGCGCTCACGGAGGCCGTCCGCCGCGGCGCGCCGCGGCTGGCCGGGCCGGCCGGGGCGCTGTCACGCGCCGTCCAGGCGCTCGAGGCACGGGCGGCGCTGGCGTGAAGGCCTCGTCGTCGGCACCCGTCCGCGAGGCCAACCAGCCCGCGCCCGACGCCGACGACGACGAGGGGCCGCGGATCGAGCTCTCCCGGCGGGCGATCGCCACCTTCGGCGTGTTCGTGGTCCTGGCCGTGGCGGCGCTGTACTTCCTGCTGCCCAAGCTCGCCGGCCTGCACGACACGTGGCATCGCATCGAGCAGGGGTCGCCGGCCTGGCTGATCCTCGCCGGCGTGTTCACGGTCGGGATGTTCGGCGGCTACGTGTGGCTGTTCGAGCGCGTGTTCGACGCGGCCCGGCTGACCTGGAGCGAGAGCTACCAGATCACGATGGCCGCGCTGGCGGCGAGCCGGCTGCTGAGCGCCGGCGGGGCGGGCGGTCTCGTCCTGCAGGCCTGGGCGCTGCGCCGTGCCGGCCTGCCGGCCCGCGACGTGGCCGACCGGACGGTGTCGTTCATCGTGCTCACCTACCTCGTCTACACGCTGGCGATCGTGGTGGTCGGCTACGGGCTGTACTTCGGCGTGCTGCCCGGCGCGGCGCCGTGGGCGATCACGTTCGTCCCGGCCACGCTCGCGCTCGTGGTCACGGTCGCCGGGCTGAGCATCGCCTTCGTGCCGCCCGATCTGCAGCGGCGGCTGACGCGCAGCATCCTGGCGCGGGTCGCCGGCGTGCCCGCCACGCTGTCCGCCGGCGTCCGCGACGCGCTGCTGCGGATCCGCCGGCGCGACCCCGCGATCCTCGGCGCGCTGCTGTTCTGGGGCTGTCAGATCGCCGTGCTGTGGGCGAGCTTCCGGGCGTTCGGGCAGGCGCCGCCGGTGGCGGTCCTGATCATGGGCTTCTTCGTGGGGATGCTCGGCAACCTGCTCCCGCTGCCCGGCGGCATCGGTGGCGTGGACGGCGGCATGATCGGCGCCTTCGCGGCGTTCGACGTCGACTTCGGGCTCGCGACCGTGGCCGTGCTGACGTTCCGCGGCTTCACGTTCTGGCTGCCGACGGTCCCGGGGATCCTCGCCTATCTGCAGTTGCGGCGCACGGTCGACCGGTGGCGTGCCGAGCGCCGGCGGCCGGCCGAGGCGGCCGCGTAACGGATGATCTCCTAGCTATACTTTGTGAAGCAATGGCAGACATCGAGAACGTGATCATCGTCGGCTCGGGCCCCGCGGGCTACACCGCCGCGCTCTACACGAGCCGCGCGAATCTCAACCCCGTGGCAGTCGAGGGCTGGATGTGGGGCGGCCTGCTCCAGCAGACCACCGACGTCGAGAACTACCCGGGCTTCCCCGAGGGGATCATGGGCCCGGAGCTGATGCAGCGCATGCGCGACCAGGCCGAGCGCTTCGGCACGCGCTTCATCACCGACCTGGCCGAGAAGATCGTCGCCGGCGCCGAGGGCGAGCCGCATGAGATCCACGTCGGCGGCGAGATCCTGAAGGCCCGCACGGTGATCCTCGCGATGGGCGCCGAGCACAAGAAGCTCGGGGTGCCCGGCGAGGAGGAGCTCGGCGGTCGCGGCGTCTCCTATTGCGCCACCTGCGACGCTGCCTTCTTCAAGGACAAGCCGACGATCATCGTCGGCGGCGGTGACTCCGCGATGGAGGAGGCGATCTTCCTGGCGAAGTTCTCCTCCAAGGTGGTCGTCGTCAACCGCCGCGACGAGTTCCGCGCCTCCAAGATCATGCTCGAGCGGGCGCGCGAGACCGGCAACATCGAGTTCCTGACCCCGTACGTCGTGGAGGAGTTCCACGCCGGCGAGAACGGCAAGGCGCTCGACCGCGCGCGGCTGAAGCACGTCGAGACGAACGAGGAGCGCGACATCGAGATGGACGGCGCGTTCATCGCGATCGGCCACGAGCCGCAGTCCGACATCGTCCGCGGGGTCGTGGACGTCGACGACGAGGGCTACGTCAAGGTCGACGGCCGCTCGACGCGCACGAGCGTCCCCGGCATCTTCGCGGCGGGCGATCTCGCCGACCACACGTACCGCCAGGCGGTCACGGCCGCCGGCTCCGGCTGTCAGGCCGCGCTGGACGCCGAGTGGTACCTGCGCGACAACCCGGCCGTGCCGACGCCCGAGGCGCTCGAGGGCGTGGGCGATCCGGCCGAGGCCCAGTGGGCCCCGGCCTCCGCGCAGAACTAGCGCCCGCCGCGCCCTATCGGACCGACAGCTTGTAGCCCGCGTCGAGCGTCTTCTGGCGCGGGACGTACACGTTGACGTAGACCGTGCGCGTGCGCGAGGTGTGGTTGGAGTACGCGACGCGGTCGATCGCCTTGCCCGAGTGCCGCGACCGGGCGATGCGGTGCTTGGCGGTCGCCACCTGCGTGGCCGCCGACGAGTAGAGCTCGACGTCCGGGTTGCCGAACGTCGGCGTGACCGCGACGTGCACGCGCTGGTGGGCGGGAACGCGCAGCCGGTAGACGTCGTAGGGGTCCTCGTAGTAGTCGAGCAGCGCCTGCATGGTCACCCGGCTGCCGCCCGACCAGACCGGCTTGTCGGGCTTGCCGAATGCGCGGCCGTCGACGAAGCGGATGTCGTCGTTGGGCTCCTTCGGGTCCGCGATCGGCGGCTGCTTGACGAGCGCGCCGGCGAGGTTGAGCGCGCCGAAGCCGGTCGAGGCGTCGTAGCCGGGATCGCCGATGTCGCGCGCCGACAGGCGGATCACCTGCGCCACCTGGTCGACCGTGAGGTCGGGGCGGGCGGCACGCACCCAGGCGGACGCGGCGGCCACCATCGGGGCCGAGAAGCTGGTGCCGTCGACGATCTCGTAGCCGTCCTGGGTGCCGTCCTCGGTGTCGAGCGCGATCGGGACCGTGGTGACGATCGAGACCCCGGGGGCGACGAGGTCCATGGCGGCGTTCTCGTTGGAGAAGAAGGCGGCCTTGTCGTCGGGGGTGGACGCCCCGACGGTCAGGACGTGCGGCAGCGAGGCGGGGAACTCGAGCGGGTTGCCCTGGTCGAACTCGTTACCGGCGGCGGCCACGAGCGTGATGCCCTTCAGGGTGGCGAGCTGGAGCGCCTCGTACTCGGTCTCGCAGAACGAGCTCGAGCCGTAGCTCATGTTGATGACCGCGACGCCGGCGCTGATCGCCCGCACGATGCCCTTGGCCGAGTCCGAGCAGCTGATCGAGTCGGCCGGCAGCGGGACGTTGATGGCGCGCATGCCCGGCCAGACGCCGACCATGCCGAAGCCGTTCTGCGGCGCGGCGGCGACACCCGCCGTCGCGGTCCCATGGGTGATCTGCACGGACTGGCCGGAGAGCGTCGTCACGTTGCCGGAGCCGAACTCGGGATGGCTGGTGTCGGCCTTCGCGTCCACGAGCCCGACCGCCGGGCTCTGCGGCGTGACCACCGGCGGGACTAGCGTCGGGTCCACGGCGGCGTCGCGCCACGGGTCCTGGGCGTCGAGCGGATCCTGCGCGACCGCGCGCGGCGCCTGATGCAGGGTGGAGTAGCGGTTCGGCTCGGCGTAGGTCAGCAGGTGGCGCGCGCGCAGGGCGGTGGCCAGGCCGCGGGCGCTCGCGCGCGGAACCTCCCAGCTGCCGGCGATGATCCTCGAGCCGCCCGCGGCCTTGGCGAGCGCAGCCGATGCGGCGGTCGGCCTGGCGCCGACGATCCACGTGGCTCCGTCGGCCCGGACGGCGGACGCCGCGGCGTCCCCGGGGAGCTGCATGGGCGCGGCCGGGACGCGCGGGGCGGCGGCGGCGGGAGCGACTGGGAGCAGCAGCGCCGCCGCGGCGGCCGTGAGCAGGTGACGCACGGCCGCACTGTAGCCGTGGCTAGGAGGGGCCGTGGAGGGGAGTCTCAGTACGGACCGCCCGGCGCAGCGGGCCCGCAGGGCGGTAACGCTCCTCCGAGTACTCCGCATGCAGCCCGGCCACGACGGCGAGCACCTCGGCCGGCCCGATCAGGTCGGCCCACTCGAGCGCACCGCGGGGATGGTTGAGGCCGAGGACGAGCCCGGCGTCGACGTCCGCGGGGCGCCCGACGCCCTCGGCGAGCGCGAAGCAGGCCTCGTTGACGAGGCTGCAGACGATCCGGGCGAGCACGAGCCCGGGCGCGTCGGCGACCCACTCGACGTGGCGGCCGAGCGAGCGGAAGAAGCCCTCGGTGACCGCGGCCGTGGCGGGCGCCGTGGTCGTGCTGCGGGTGAGCTCGACCAGCCGGGACCCGGCCAGCGGCGCGAGCGCGGAGAAGCCGGCGGAGGCGCCGCCCGGGTCCAGGGCTGCCAGCGGGGCGGCGTCGATCAGGATCGCCTGCGGGCCGCCCTGCAGCGGGGGATCGTCCTCGGTCGCCCCGCAGTCGACGATCAGCGCGGGCAGCTCGCCCTCGGCCTCCTCGGGCGTGGCGGCCTCCCAGCCCGCCTCGCCGGCGGCCTCCAGCAGCTCGTACGCGAGCGCGCTCTCGCCGGCGACCACGACGAGCCCGTCGCCCCCTCCGGGCGGCGGCGGCTCAGGATCCCCGTGGCCGTCGCGGGGATAGGCGTACCAGCCGTCGCCCGACTTCCGGCCCAGCCGCCCGGCGGCGACCATCCGCTGCACGGCGCCGGACGGCCGCCAGCGCGGCTCACCGAAGGACTGCTCCCAGAACGAGGTCTGGACGTCGAAGGTCGTGTCCAGGCCGACGAGGTCCATCAGCTCGAACGGGCCCATCGGGTAGCCGCCGCCCATCCGCACGATCCGGTCGACCTGCGCCGGGGTGGCGATGCCCTCGGCCACGATCCGCAGCGCCTCGAGGTTGAACGGGCGGTTGCAGCGGTTCACCAGGAAGCCCGGGGTGTCGGGCGTGTCGATGACGTGCTTGCCCATCGCCTCGCCGGCGGCGCGGGCGAGCGCGAGCGCGGCGGCGCCGGAGCGCAGGCCCGCGACGACCTCGACCAGGCGCATGCGCGGCGGCGGGTTGAAGAAGTGCATGCCGACGACGCGCTCGGGATGCTCGGCGCCGGCGGCGATCGCGGTGATCGAGATCGACGACGTGTTCGAGGCGATCACCGCGTCGTCGCGCAGGACCGCCTCGAGCTCGCGGACCAGCTCCTGCTTGAGCTCGAGGCGCTCGGGCACCGCCTCGATCACCAGATCGCAGCCCGAGAGGTCGTCCGTGAGCCCGACGAGCGGGTCGCGCTGGAGCACGCGCATGCCGGCGTCGGCCGCGACGCGGGCGATGCCGGCGCCCATCGTGCCGGCGCCGACGACGCCGATCGTGGTGGGCGCGGAAGCCATCGCCGCGGGAACCTACCCGGTCTATGCTGCTCGCTCCGATGGACACCTTCTCGGTCATCGTCACCGTCGCGATGGCGCTCCTGTTCCTGTGGATCCTGGCGCTGGGGCTGTGGCATCCGAAGTCGGGGGCCGACGTGTTGCAGTGGCGCCCGACCCGGTCGGCGGACCTGGAGGTCCAGAACGACATCGACGACGTGGCGCAGATGGTCGCGGCGCAGAACGCCCTGCGCGCCCGCCACGGCAAGACCGCTCGCACGCAGGACGAGGTCGAGGATCAGGTGCGGGCCCACCAGCGCGAGCTGGCCGACTACGCCGACGCCTACTGGTCCGGTGAGCGCGACCGGCGGATCGCGACGTCCGGCGGTCACCTCGGCCTCGTCGTCTACGAGCAGCCGACGTGCTCGAACTGCAAGCGCCTCGCGCGCATCCTCACCGAGCGCGGGATCGACTTCGAGCGCGTCGACTACCACGTCGAGCCGCTGCCGGCCGAGCGCATCCGCGCGCTGCTGGCCAAGTGCGGGGTACGCCCGCGTGACGCGCTGCGGCTCAAGGAGCCGGGCGCCGCCGCGCTCGCGGGCGCGTCCGACGACGAGATCGTCGCCGCGATGGCGGCGGACCCGGTGCTGCTCCAGCGCCCGATCGTGGAGCGCGGGGACCGCGCCGTGCTCGCGCGTCCCGCCGAGCGCGTGCTCGAGCTCCTCTGAGGCTCAGCCGCCGGCCTTCGCGATCGCGGCGTCCATCGCCGCACCGGGCGACTCGACGACCTTCCCGTGACCGGGAGCCAGCGAGCGCGGGTCCAGCGCCCGCAGCGACCGCGCGGTTTCGAGCGCCGTCGGCTTGTCCCACGTCGCGAGCGCCACCAGCGGGAAGCGCGGGTTCGCCTTCGCGGCGGTGGCGACGCCGCCGAGCGTCGAGTAGGCGTCGCCGCAGTACAGCGTCCCGTCGCGCGGATCCAGGAACGCCACCTGCCCCGGCGTGTGGCCCGGTGCCGCGTGGACGACGAGCGAGCCGACGGTGTCCCCCGGTTGCAGCAGCCGGCTCGGTGTGGTGGCGACCTTCGGCCAGCTGCCCTTCAGCTTGCCCGACGGCTCGCCCGGGTCGGTGCTCATGTCGCCGGCGAGCGGGCGGGCGTCGCGGGCCGAGATGGTGACCTCGGCCTGCGGGAGCTGGTGCGCGAGCGCGTCGAGCGCGCCCACGTGGTCGCCGTGGCCGTGGGTGAGCGCGATCCGGACGATCGGGGCACGCAGGCGCTCGGCGGCGGCGAGGATCGCCTTCTCGCCGCCCTTGAGCGTCGTATCGATCAGGGTCAGCCCGTCGTCCTCGGGGACGAGGTAGCAGTTGACGAAGCCAAAGCGGGTGATGCGTGTGATCGGCATGATGCCCGCAAAGATGGCAAGGATCCTGATCGTCGGCTGTGGCGGACGTGGCCAGGCCCTCGCGCGCGAGCTCGTGGCCGCGGGCCATGCGGTGCGCGGCACCACCCGCGACCCCCGGCGCTTCCCCGCCATCGAGGCGGCGGGCGCCGAGCCCTACCTCGGCGACCCGGACCGGGTCATGACCCTGATGGACGCGCTGACGGCGACGACGATCGTGTGCTGGCTGATGGGCTCGGCCACCGGGCCTGAGGAGCAGGTGCGCGAGCTGCACGGCGGCCGCCTGCGGATGCTGTGCGAGAAGATCGTCGACACGCCCGTGCGCGGCCTCGTCTACGAGGCGGCCGGGTGCGTCCCCTACGCGTGGCGCGAGCAGGGCGAGCTGATCGTCCGCGGCGCGCGCGCCACGTGGAACATCCCGCTCGAGGTGCTCGACACCGATCCGGCTCAGTGCGACGACTGGCGCCGCGACGCCCGCGACGCGATCGGCCGGCTCCTCGGCGCCTGAGAAAATGGGGACAGTCCCCTTTTTCTCACAGCAGCGGGCCGACGCGGTCGAGCAGGTCGGCCACGATGCGCGCCGTGGCGCCCCAGATCAGGTTGTCGTCGACGCAGTAGGTGTCGGTCCGGAACGGGACCCCGAGGCGCACGAGCCGCCGCCGGGCGTAGCCGTCGCGCACGTCGGCGAGCGCCAGCTCGAGCACGAAGTCGACCTCGCGCGGCTGCAGCTCCCACGCGTGGCCGGGCTCGATCACCCCCACGAACGGATAGATCGCGTAGTCCGTCACGAACGTCGGCGTCGGCTGCAGGGCGCCGAGCACCTCGACGTGCTCGCGCCCGAGCCCGATCTCCTCCTCGGCCTCGCGCAGCGCGGTCTCGGTCAGGTCGGCGTCGCCGGGATCGCGCCGGCCACCCGGGAACGAGATCTCGCCCGCGTGGCGCTTGAGGTCGCCTCGGCGCTTGGTGAAGACGGCATGGATGCGGCCGCCGTCGCCGACGTAGAGCGGCACGAGGACGGCCGACTCGGTGCGGCCGTGGACGGCGATCCGCTCGGCCTCGTGCGCGTCCAGCAGGACCGCGCGGACGGCGTCGGCGAGCCCGCGGCTGGTCAGACCGGGGTGACCCGCTGCACGCGCTCGTCGAAGGTGACCTCACCCTCGAGCGTGCGGTGGATGGGGCACTTCGCGGCGATCACGGTGAGGCGCTCGACCTGCTCGTCGCTCAGCGACTCCGGCAGTCGCAGGACGAGGTTGAACTGCGTGGGACGGCCGCGCTCGGCCGGCGCGTAGTCGCAGTCGACCTCCACGCCGGTCATGTCCCAGCCCTTGCGCTCGGCGTACATCTCCATCGTGATCGCCGTACAGGACGCGAGCGACGCGGCGAGCAGCTCCTCGGGGCTGGGACCGAGATCCCCGCCGCCGATGTCATCGGGCTCGTCGGCCACGACGCGGTGCTCGCGCACGCGGACCTCGTGCTCGTACTTCCCCTTGCGGATGGCGATCGCGCGCATCGGAGCCATTGATTCTACTCCTCGTCCAGAGTGTTGAAGAGCAGGCCCGTGAGGACCTTGGGGAAAAAATACGTCGACTTCGGGGGCATGACCTCGCCGGCCGCCGCCACGTCGCGGATGCGCCCGACGGGGGTCGCGCCCATGAAGAATCCCGCCTGCACGTCGCCGCTCAGAATGCGGTCGCGCGCCTCGTCGGTCGTGCGCGAGTAGTCGAGCCCCTCGAGGTGGGAGATGTCGTCCTCGGACATGCCCAGCGCGCCGGTGAGGACGAGCGCCTCGAGCACCGCCGTGTCGAGGTGGCGGTAGGCCTCGGAGCGGCCGGGCAGACGGGCGTCGACCGCGTCCTGGGCCTTCAGCGTCAGCCGGAGCGGGCGCCGGTGGCCGGCGTCGAGGTAGCCGAGCTCGACCGGGTCCGTGCCCGCCGGCGGCTCGAGCTCGGACAGGTCGACCTCAGCGATCTCCCAGTCCCGCATGACCTCGTCGCGCAGCGCCTCGCGCCGGGGGCCGTCGAGCCCGCTCAGCAGCCGGTGCGTCGGGAAGACGGTCAGGCCCGGGTCCTGCAGCGCGACCAGGCAGGTCAAGACGTAGCGGTGCGCGCCCTCGCCGCCGCCCTGCTCCTCGGCGTACACACGCGCGGTCTCGTAGCGGTGGTGGCCGTCGGCGATCAGCAGCTCGGACGGCCCGAGGGCGGCGGTCACCGCGTCGACGGTGTC
>JAXDHL010000039.1:0-3918 GCA_034664525.1 Solirubrobacteraceae bacterium | reverse complement strand
GCGGACTCGATCACCGCTCAGGGCTTCTTCGAGTTCGAGGGCTTCACCGGCCACCTGCCGGCCAAGCGGGCGCGGGACTTCCAGGGCTGGGTGCAGATCTCGGCGGGCTGCAACATGGTGTGCTCCTACTGCGTCGTCCCGTCTACGCGGGGTCGCGAGGTCTCCCGCCCGCTCGACGAACTGGTCACCGAGGTCCGCGGGCTCGCCGCGGACGGGGTCCGTGAGGTCACGCTGCTCGGCCAGAACGTGAACTCCTACGGCCGGTCCGCGAGCCCGCGGACGTCGTTCGCCGGACTGCTCCACGCGCTCGACGGGATCGACGGTTTGGACCGCATCCGCTACACGAGCCCCCACCCGTCCGACATGAAGGAGGATGTCGTACGCGCACACGCGGAGCTGGCGAGCATGTGCGAGCACATCCACCTGCCCCTACAGGCCGGCTCGTCGCGCGTGCTCAAGAAGATGCGCCGGACCTACACGCCCGAGCGCTTCCTCGACCGCGTGGCGCTGATCCGCGAGCACGTGCCGGACTGCGCGATCACGACCGACATCATCGTCGGGTTCCCGGGGGAGACCGAGGCCGAGTTCGCCGAGACGCTCGAGGTCGCCGAGGAGGTCGGCTTCGATGGCGCGTTCACCTTCATCTACTCGCCGCGGCGCGGGACGGAGGCGGCGGCGTTCGCCGGCGAGTTCCTGCCCCACGAGCTCTGCGTCGAGCGGATGGAGCGGCTCGTCGAGGTCATCCAGCGGCGCGCGCGCGAGCGCGCCCAGCGCTTCGTGGGGCGGACGCTGGACGTGCTCGTCGAGGGCGGCTCGCGCCACGATCCGTCACGCCTGCGGGGGCGGATCCGACACAACAAGGTCGTCAACTTCAGCGGGCTCGGCGAGCCGGGCGAGATCGTCCCGGTTGAGATCACCGGTGCAACCTCGCAGTCGCTCAGCGGTGAGTCGCCCCTGCTCGCGCGCCTGATGTAGCGGGTTTCGTTCGCGTCCGTCCGGCCCGTATGCGAACATGCGTTCGTATGCGGTGGCACGATCAGCTGGAGACACGACACCGGGAGGGCCAGCTCCCCGGGCTCGACGACGCCGTCACGCGGACCTTCGACGCGCCGGAGGCGCTCGGCGCGCAATTCCACGAGATCCACGCCAAGTCGGTGCTCAACCGCGTGCCGGGCGCGTCGCGGATGCCGTTCGGGTGGACGGTCAACACGTACCGGGGCTGCCTCCACCGGTGCAAATACTGCTTCGCGCGGCCCACGCACGAGTATCTGGACCTCAATGCGGCCGAGGACTTCGACCGCCAGATCATCGTCAAGGTCAACGCGCCCGAGGTCCTGCGGGCGCAGCTGCGGCGGCCGTCGTGGACCTTCGAGCACATCGCGCTCGGGACGAACACGGACCCGTACCAGTGGGTCGAGAAGCGCTACCGGCTCACGCGGGCGGTGCTCGAGGTGCTGCTCGAGGCCCGCAACCCCTGCTCGGTGCTGACGAAGTCGCCGCTGCTGCTGCGCGATCTGGACGTGTTCCAGGAGCTGCGCGCGGTGACGGAGTTCTCGGCCTGCCTGTCGATCCCGACGCTCGACGAGAAGGCGTGGCGCTCGACGGAACCTGGGACGCCGCACCCGCGCAAGCGCCTCGAGGCGGTGGCCCAGCTCAATGCGGCCGGCATCCCGGCCGGCGTGCTGGTCGCGCCGCTGATGCCGGGCATCAACGACTCCGAGGACCAGGTGGCGCGGGTCGTGGACGCCTGCCGCGAGGCGGGGGCGACGCGGGTGGGCGGCCAGGCCCTGTTCCTGCGGGGGGCGACGAAGGACGTGTTCATGGGCTATCTGCGGGCCCAGCGGCCCGACCTCGTGCCGATGTACGAGCGGCTGTATGGGACCGGGAAGGGGGCGTACCTGCCCAACGAGGTCAAGCAACGGGTCGAGGCGCCGCTGCGCGCGCGGGCGCGCTCCTACCGGCCCGAGCTGGCGCCCCGCTTCCAGCGCGATGCCGGCGACGGTGGCACTCCGGGCGGCGGTCCGCCGCCGCACGATCAGGCCGAGCGCCGCGCCCGTGGCTCCGCGGTCGCGCGCGACGCACGCCAGGCCCGGACGGCGATCCGCGACGCGGTGGACGAGGGGGAGCGCCGGCAGCCGCCGGCGCGCCAGAAGGCGCTGTTCTGATGCCGGGTCGCACGGGGTGTGACGAACGTCACAGTGGCCTACCAGTACGTAACCGGGGTAACCAGCCGGTGTCGGCTCCACAGACATGCCCGCCCTGAAACACGACAATGCCCGCATCATTCGCGCTGGCGCGGCCCGCGCCCTGACGCTCCAGGCGCTGCACGCGTCGAAGACCGCGCGCCGCGAACTGCTGCTCGTCGTACCGCTGATCGTCGTGGCGCTGGTGGTCTACTCGCACCGCACCGAGTGGTTCGCACGCGATCTGCAATCGGCGGTTCGTTGCGGCCTGGCGCTCGCGGTCGGCCTGCTGGGCTGGCGGCTGGCCCGCGACCTCGGCCGCTCGGTCACCCCGATGCTCTTCAAGCGGCTGGACCCGGCGACCGCAGGGACGACCGGGTTCCTGATCCGGCTCGCGTTCCTGATCGTGACGGTGCTCACGGCGGCGGTCGTCGCCGGGATCAACAGCGGGACGATCGCCGTCGGCGGCGCCGTGTTCGCGGTCGTCTTCGGTCTCGCGGCGCAGCAGACGCTCGGCAACGTGTTTGCCGGCCTGGTCCTGATCTCGGCCCAGCCGTTCCGCGTCGGGGACCGGGTACGCCTGCAGGCGGGCGGCCTCGCCGGGGTGCTCGAGGGGGTCGTGGCCTCGCACGGGCTGCTCTACACGACCTTCGCGCAGGGCGAGGACTCGATCATGGTGCCGAACAACATCGTGCTGACGGCGGCGGTCGTCCCGCTCCGCGAGCCGGCCGGGGTCGACTTTCGCGCGCGGCTGCGCCCGGACGTCAAGCCCTCCGACGTGCAGCGGGTGATCGATACGTTGGTCCGGACGCCGGTGCGGGCGGAGCCGCGGATCTCGCTCGAGGAGGTCGACACCGACGAGGTCGTCGTGCGGATCAGCGCCACGCCGGAGAGCGAGTCCGACGGGCCGCGGCTGGCGGACGAGGTGCTGGCGGCCCTCTCCTCGCTGACCCAGGTGGGCTCCACGCAGGAGCGTCGCGTAGCCCGGGCGGCCAAGGACGACGCCGGGGCCGAGCGCGAGCGGGCTCCGGACGGCCGCTTCGCCGATCCGGACGAGCTCGGCTCGAGCCGGCAGGACGCCGACCGCGCCGGCAGCGTCGGCCGGGTCGACGGGGAGGGACGGGTCGATTAGCGCTTGGCGCGCTGCGCCTCGGCGAGCTGGTTCGCGACCTTGGTCGAGCCGAGCCGGCGCTGGATCGCCAGCACGGACCCGGGCATGAGGCCCGCGAGCGCGACGCCGGCCCTGATGCCCAGCGGCGCGACGTCGATCTCCGCGCGGCCGGACTCGATGCCGCGGATGACCGCGGCGGCGACGTCCTCGGGCGTCCTGGTGCCGGCGAAGCGCGGCAGCTGCGTGCCGGACTCGTGGAACATGCCGGCGCCGCGGATGAAGCCCGGGAAGACGGTCGTCACGCCGACGCCGGTGCCGTGCAGGTCCTCGCGCAGCCCGAGCGCGAAGCCGCGCAGCCCGAACTTCGTCGCCGAGTAGATCCCGGAGGCGGGGGCGGCCGCCTTGCCGCTCAGCGAGGACACGAACACGAGATGGCCGGAGCCGCGCGCGGCCATGCGGGTCGCGAGCGCGCGGCCGAGCAGCATCGGCGCGCGCAGGTTCACCGTCAGCGCCCGGTCGATCTGCTCCGGCGTGTACTCGAGCACGGAGCCGCTCGCCGGCAGGCCGGCGTTGGCCACGAGGATGTCGATCTCGCCCGCCTCGGCGAGCAGTGCGTCGACGGCG